>CAMWUP010000081.1 GCA_947177465.1 uncultured Lachnospiraceae bacterium | reverse complement strand
GCCATATCATGGGCGTGGTGTCCAATACCAAGAATCTGGTGGCAAAGGCGGTAATGATTTCAAGGGATGTATCCGCGTCTGCCGTTGATGTGGCGCAGGCAACAGAGGTGCTTAATGAGGGTACGCAGAATATTCACGGCGCCATGGAAGAAATTGATAAGGGCGTCAACCGTCAGGTGGAGGATGCCGAGCAATGCTTAAACAAGATGGACGAGTTGTCCAAAATGATTCTCACTACAGAGCAGAGCGTGCTTGAGATGGGGCATCTGGCTGACGGTACCAAATCCATGATTGATGCGGGAAGCGGCAGTATGGAGATACTGACCAGACAGGCAGATGAAACAGTCAGAATGACGGAGCAGGTGGATGCAAGGATTGAAGAGCTCTCCGCCAAATCGCAGGAGATATCGACATTTGTTGATACCATAAATGAGATATCTGAGCAGACAACGCTGCTTTCCCTGAATGCTTCCATTGAGGCGGCAAGAGCGGGCGAAGCCGGCAGGGGCTTTGCAGTGGTAGCGGAAGAGATTAAGAAGCTTGCAGACCATTCCATGCAGGCGGCAGAGGAAATCAGAAAGGTTGTCAATATTATCAGTGATATGACGGTGGAGACAAGGGAATCCTCAGCCAATGCAAAAGCAGTGGTAGAGAAACAGGGAGAAATCGTGGAGCAGACGAGGCGGAATTTCTCCAATATGAACGACAGCATAGGCAAGCTGCTTGGCAATGTACAGGCAATACAGGGCAACATGGAGCAGATGAGCAACGGCAGGGTTGAAACGCTTGCGGCCATCGAGAGCATTTCCAGCGTTGTAGAGCAGACTGCCGCGTCAGCATCACTTGTCAATGAAACTGTCTCTGAGCAGATGAAGCAGGCGGATGCACTCAGCGAAGTTACAGAGGGCTTGAGGAATAAGACAGAGGAACTGCTGGAGGCTATCAGCAAGTTTAAGGTATAATGATTGAAAATCTGAGATTTTCAATCTTCCTGATTGGTGCATGTGCCAAGGCGCACAGACGGGAGCAAAATAAAGATAATTGAGGTGCTAAATCACAGTGTGATTTAGCTCCTTTTTATTGCGCTATTTGATGCCGGAAGTGACTGTCGGAAAAAGGAGGGCTGGAGAATCTGGAGCTTTATCTGGCGCAGTCGGGATTGGACAGGGAGGACTACCACCAGGAAACCTTTCAGAGTCAGGGCATGGAAAACGGCATATACAGCGCAGGATATGAAATACGCGTCAGGAGTCTGTACCTCAGGGAGGAATTTCTGGACAACAGCGGACAGACAGACATCAAAAGTCTTCTGGACAATCTGGAGAATTTTGAAGGGCAGGCGATTTTTAATGAAGCATTGAATTATACCCCTGTCAACCTTATGTGCAACTATTTTTTCCGGATGTCGGAAGATTTCTACGGCATGGTGGACTGGGAAGGAAGAACCTGTGATTTCAGTGGGGAACTCTGGGAGCAGGTACTGCGGGTTTCCAAACAGTACGGGCTGACAGAGAGAAACAGGGAGTGGGAGGAGGTTGCCGACTGGGGATACATATTCGATTTTTCATCTATGGTGTCTCGGGAACGGCAGGCAGGGGCGCAGGGCATGGTACTGGTCGGCTACCCTTCGGAGGAGGGCATGGTAAACTGGCTGCAGATGAGTTCCGTCGCCATAAATGCCAATTCCGCGCACAAGGAAGGCGCATGGCAGTTCATTCGGTTTCTGCTGGATGAGGAAAACCAGGCACTGGTAACTCAGGGATTTGCCCTGCCAGTGCATGAGGGACCGTTGAAGGAGAGCGTGGAGGAATACCTGTATGATTATTATCATAACACATACACAAGCGACGGCCGCCATATCATCAGGAAGCCGCTTCCTGAGGGGATAGAGGAAAAGTTCTGGGAGGGTATTGCCAATGCCAGGTCGACGTCTTATCGGACGGAGCAGATCCTTGCCATCATTGAGGAGGAAGCAGAGCTCTATTTTACGGGAGACAAGACAGTAGAAGAAATTAGTGCCGTGATAGAAAACAGGGTGAAACTCTATCTTGCGGAGTTGGAATAGAAGTGAGTTGAGAGAGTTTTTCGGTTATGACTTTGCGTTCAAAGTACGGATAATCGGACAGGAGAAATGCTAATTTATATACAGGTGAGGGAGAGTATGTTGCGGAGGGGCAGGGTTGCGGCGAGCAACGCTGTCGGCGTGATCTAACAAGATACATTCCGGCACAAAAGAATTTTCTCCCGTCATCCGTCACGAAGTGCATGACAAGTATGGAATTTGGGATTATAATAAAGGGAGCCGCAGAAGCGGGCGAAAGGAGAAGCTTATGTCCCGAATTCCAAAACCTCATGAAATTTATAAGCACTTTAAAGGAAATCTCTATCGGGTTCTGGCAGTTGCAGAGCACACGGAGACAGGAGAAGAGCTGGTAGTATATCAGGCAATGTACGGCGGGCAGGAAATATATGCACGCCCGTTGTCAAGCTTTACGGAAAAGCTTGACAGGGAGAAATATCCCTCTGCGGAACAGACCTTCCGCTTTGAACTGCAGGAAGAGCCGGCAGAGGAACAGGAACTTAATATTGACCCCATGGTACTTGCGTTTCTGGACGCAGACAGCTATGAAGAGCGTCTGGAGATACTTGAAAACCTGCATAACCGGATTACGGACGACATGATTACTACGATGGCTGTGGCATGTGATATAGAAGTGGCGGACGGTGATTTGGAAGAGCGTTTCTTGGGATTAAAGAGCTGTCTTATCACGCTGGAGCGGTTCGAGTGCAACAGACTGCGCTGACGCTGTACCTGTGGCAGAAGATGCCGTATGCACAAAAAACAATACGGTTTACCGGCGAGGCGTAAATGACGGGTATCCATGGGAGCTGCAAACAAGGAGGTTTCTATGGAATACAGTTTGAAAAACAGTATGGTTATCGGCGTTTCTGCACGCGCACTTTTTGATATGCGGAAGGACAACGGCATATTTGAAGAACAGGGACTTGATGCGTACACGGCATATCAGAAGGCGCATGAAGATGAGATATTGAAGCCGGGAGAGGCTTTTACGCTGATAAAGGCTCTTTTGCGGCTGAACAGCCTGCCGGGGAGGGCTGACAGAGTGGAAATTATTCTGATGTCCCGCAACAATCCTGACGTTTCCCTGAGACTTTTTCGTTCTATAGAGCATTATGGTCTGAAGATTACCCGTTCAGTCTTTTTAAGCGGTGCGCCGCTGGTTCCCTATCTAAAGGCATTTCGGACGGATTTGTTCCTGTCGGCGTGCGAGGAGGATGTGCAGGCGGCTGTTGATGCGGGTATTGCGGCTGGATTCGTATGTGAAGAGAATTTTTCCGATAAGACAATTCATTTTTTAAGAGAAGAAGCCCCGCAGCAGATTAAAATTGCATTTGACGGTGACGCCGTGCTGTTTTCGGATGAAGCCGAGCGAATATACAGGGAGCAGGGACTGGAAGCGTTTGAAAACAGTGAGAGGGAAAAGGCGGCGCAGCCGCTTCATGCAGGTCCCTTTGCCAGATTTTTAAAGCTTCTTTCGGATTTGCAGAAGGAGTTTGACATAGTAAGGACGCCAATCAGAACGGCGCTGGTTACGGCAAGAAGCGCGCCCGCTCATGAGCGGGTAATCCGCACGCTGCGCGCGTGGGACGTCAGAATCGATGAGGCATTCTTTTTGGGAGGAATTACAAAAAGAGAGGTTTTGTCCGCATTTGGCGCGCAGATTTTTTTCGATGACCAGCAGATACATACGCGTCAGGCGTCAGAGGTAGTGCCGGCGGCGAGAGTGCCTCTAAGGAGCATGGAGGGAAACGCAGCCATATACAGAATGGAAAGAAGGATAAATGAAGTATCATAACATAGAAAAGGGCGTTTTTCTGGAAAGACCCAACCGGTTTATTGCGTATGTGGAGCTTGCCGGTAGAAGGGAAACCGTCCATGTAAAGAATACCGGCAGGTGCAGAGAACTGCTTTCCGAAAATGCTGCGGTCTATCTGGAAAAAAGCAGCAGGCCAGGCAGAAAGACCGCATACGATTTGGTTGCCGTGGAAAAGAACGGCAGGCTGATTAATATGGATTCACAGGCGCCAAACAGGGCTGTGGAGGAGTGGCTTTTAAAAAAGCAGCTCTTTCCGGACCTGTCTTTGCTGCGTCCGGAGACAAAATACAAAAATTCGCGTTTTGATTTTTATCTGGAGGCGGGCGACAGAAAAATATTTATGGAAGTGAAGGGCGTCACCCTGGAACAGGACAATGTAGTGCTGTTTCCCGACGCGCCCAGTGAGCGCGCTGTAAAGCATGTGGAAGAGCTGACGGAGGCGGCTCGGGAGGGCTACGAGACGTACGTACTCTTTGTCATACAAATGCAGGGCGTCCATTATTTTACCCCAAACCGGAGTACACAGCCGCTTTTTGCAGAGGCGCTTCTTGCGGCAGAGAAGGCGGGTGTGCATATTCTTGCTTATGACTGCATGGTTACGACGGACAGTATGGAAATACACGAGCCTGTGAAGGTGCAGCTTCAGGATATCTTTGGCAAAAATTCGTCTGAAACTAAGACAAAATTAAGAAAGGGATGTCTGGAAGATATTCCCAAACCGCTTCTGAAATGGTATGATACTAACAGGCGTGTTTTGCCGTGGCGGGAGAATCCGACGCCCTATAGGGTGTGGGTTTCCGAGATTATGCTGCAGCAGACCAGAGTGGAAGCAGTCAAGCCCTATTTTGACCGTTTTATGACGGCGCTCCCTGATATTGAGAGTCTTGCGGCAGCTTCCGAGGATGTGCTGCTCAAGCTGTGGGAGGGTCTTGGTTATTACAACCGAGTCAGAAATCTGCAAAAAGCGGCAATCCGTATAGTAAATGAATATGCGGGTATTATGCCGTCAGAATATGAGGAATTGCTTACGCTTTCCGGTATCGGAAGCTATACGGCGGGAGCCATCGCCTCCATTGCGTACGGCAGAAAGGTTCCGGCGGTTGATGGCAATGTGCTCAGGGTGCTGGCACGAATTCAACGGCTTGAGGAGGACATTCTACTTCCTGCCGTGAAGAAAAAAACGGAGGAGGCGCTTTGGCAGATTATGCCGGAGCGCCCGGGAGATTTCAATCAGGCGATGATGGAAATCGGCGCGACGGTATGTATCCCCAACGGCGCGCCCCGCTGTGACTGTTGTCCGCTGGCAAAGCTTTGTCTGGCAAGGGATGCGGGCGTGCAGACGGCATATCCGAAAAAAGGAGCGAAGAAGCCGCGCAGCATAGAGGAAAAAACGGTTTTGGTGATACAGGACGAAAACCGGACTGCGCTCCGCAAAAGACCGGCAAAAGGTCTTCTGGCAGGCATGTACGAATTTCCTTCCATGGAGGGACATAGAAGCGTTGATGAGGTAATCATATGGCTGCAGGAGAGGGGCTTAAGGGCGATTCGTATTACGCCGCTTCGCGAGTCATGCCACATTTTTACGCATAAGGAATGGCATATGTGGGGATATATGATAAGAGTGGACGAATTTGCATCTGACAAAGGCGCGCTCTTAAAGGAAGGCTGGATTTTTGCGGAAGCCTCCGACACCGAGGAAAAATATCCTGTTCCGTCCGCGTTTGCGGCGTACACAGGTTATTTAAATATAAAATTGGGAAATGAAAAGTACCGGGAGGTATAAAATGAAATTATTATCCATAGCAATACCGTGTTACAACTCGGCAGCCTATATGGGCAAGTGTATCGATTCGCTGCTTTCCGGCGGCGAGGATGTCGAGATACTGATAGTAGACGACGGCTCTACAAAGGATAATACCGCAGAGATTGCAGACGAGTATCAGGCAAAGTATCCCGGAATCATCAAGGTGATTCATAAAGCGAACGGCGGACACGGTTCTGCTGTCAATGCTGGCATTGAAAATGCAACGGGTCTCTTTTTTAAGGTAGTGGACAGTGACGACTGGGTACAGGAGGAGGCATACAAACAGATTCTCGACACGCTGCGCACCATAGCAGGCGGCGGAAAGCATTTGGACATGCTGGTCAGCAATTTTGTCTATGAAAAAGTGGGAGAAAAGCGCAAAAAGGTGATGCATTACCGTCATATTCTTCCCAAGGACAAAATATTTACGTGGGCGGACTGCAGGCATTTCAGCAAAGGACATTATATCCTGATGCACTCTGTTATTTTCAGGACCCAGCTTTTGCGGGACTGTGGGCTGAAACTGCCGGAGCATACCTTTTATGTGGACAATCTCTATGTTTTTGAGCCGCTTCTCTATGTAGAAAATATGTATTATCTGGACGTCAATTTTTACCGGTACTATATCGGACGCGAGGATCAGTCAGTCAATGAAAACGTTATGATATCAAGGTTGGACCAGCAGCTTCGGGTCAATAAGCTGATGATAGACTACCTGGTAGACCATAAGGCGGCGATTGCAGAGAGTAAGAGGCGCTATCAATACATGAGAAACTATCTGGAAATCATTATGACGGTATCCTCTATCTTTTGCATCAAGTCGGGAAGCGAAGAACATCTGGAAGCAAAGAAGGAGCTTTGGCTCTATCTGCGCAAAAAGGACGGGAGGCTGTATTTTAAGCTGCGCAACGGTATTATGGGAGGCGCCATGAACCTGCCGGGCAGAGGAGGAAGAAAGCTTTCCATAGAAGGCTACGATATCTGTAAAAAAATATTTAACTTTAACTAAGACAGAAAGAAAAATAACAGCGCGGCAATGTGAAGGATATCACATGCCGCGCTGTTGATATTTCCGGACTCGCAAACGTTTCTCTTTTTGCTCGTATCCCTCGCCTTTGGTCCGGTCAAATATTTTTGGACAGGGCGAGAGCCATGGACATAGGGGGTATCCATGGCTCTCTTTAATAGGAATTCAGCAATGAATATTGCTTCCAGGTTGGAATCTCAGCCAACCTGTGGTCTGGATTTTCCAGCGAAACGCTGGCCAATTGCCATAACCAAGTCGTATCTATATACGACTGTATATACTATAGCACATAAAATGAAAGCTGTCAATACATCAAATAAAGAATGTTGCTTAATTAACATTGTGGAAAGAATAATCGAAACTGACAGCACAAAGGAAGCAATTTTGATACCCTTTCGATTTTCAAAGTGTTTGCTCTTTGCAATGGCGATGTGAGCGCCCAAAGAGTTATAAACATGGATGCTCGGCCAGAGATTGGTCGGCGTATCCGTCTTCCACAAGAAAGCAACCATGTGGGTAAAAATATTGGCGCGGGGCATTTCACTCAGCCGCAGGTGATGTCCGTTGGGCCAGAGGGTCGATACAATCAGGAATATGGTCATGCCGGTAAATAAAAAGGCGCAGACCCTGTGGTATTCCGTTTTGTCCTTAAAGAAAAAGTACGCGACCACGACGGCGACATAGGCAAACCACAAAAAGTACGGAATGACAAAAACCTCGCAGAACGGAATGTAATCGTCAAGCCACATGTGGATAACGGCATATTGCTTGGTTACCGTTTTTTCCAAATGACAGAACCATGTCATGTAAATAATCCCATAGATAATCAGTGGAATCGCATGACCGTAATTGGTATACAGCTTTTTTAATTTTTTCACAATAAAAACTCCCATCATAAGAGGCAGTATACTGCCTGAATTTATAATTGTTCCTCGTACAAGTCAAGTATAGCGGAGTTTTTCTATTTTGCAATCCCTTTTTTTTAACATTCAGAGATTATTAAGAAAGTCTTTAGAAATCAGACGAGAAAACGTATATCGCCCCGATGACAGTTGATTTCAAGGGATTTGCTCTTTTCACCGGCTTCCCCGTCTGTGTGGAGCCAAAGCGGTGCGTCAGCCTCAAGACGGACATGCCGTGCACGGTAATGATTGACCCCGGGGAAGAGAAAATGCTTACCGAAAAAGGCAGTCGGCAGGGCGAACAGGATAACAGCCTTGGGAAGGTTGCCCACCACGCATAAGTCGAGAATACCATCCGTATCGTCGGCGTCAGGACAGAATTTAAAACCGCCGCCTTCATAACGGTGGTTCATGGCTGCGGCAAATAAAAATTTCTTGATACAGCATGGCTCCCTGTCGTCCAAATACAGC
>CAMWUP010000080.1 GCA_947177465.1 uncultured Lachnospiraceae bacterium | reverse complement strand
ATCTCCAGCTTATCCTTAAGCGCCAGCCATACGCTCTTTACCGTCCATGTCCTGCGCTTCCAGGCCCTTATCAGCACAATCAGAAGCAATATTGTGGGATACAAAAACAATAGTACCGCTAGGACAAGCAAAAGTCCCAATATATCTTCATTTCCCCTTGCAATATTTTCCCAGTAGGGATAAATAATCGCCTTGCCGTTCATGGAACGGGTGCCGAATTGCATCAGCAGCTTAAAAAGGGAAGAAAGACTGTATCGCGTACTGTTTTCCACGATTTCCACTTCGTTTTCCGCAATGCCGATATGCTCCGCCACATACTGTTTTGCATACCCGCTCACGGGATTCGGCATAACAATTTCATAGGTATTCAGTCCGTAATTGGTTCCGTACTGGCTCAAGGTTTCGTAGGAAACATAGGCTACAGAGGAATCCAGCCCCGCCGCCTTAGCAAGTCTTCCCTCTTCGCGCTCGATAACGCCTGCCACAATATGAGGAATCCCTCTTATTGTAACGATCTGCCCCGCTATGTCATTGGAGCCAAAAAGCTGCCATGCGGCGTCCTCATCCAAAACGATATAATCCTTCATCACATCATTGCCCGAAAAATAGGAACCCGACAAGAGCTTCAGGGGATGAAACAGAAAGAAATCGCCGCCGATTCCGACCGCCTGTACTTCGATAGAAGCACGACTGCTCTGTATCGCCACCTTTCCCGTGGCGCTGTAGGCATCCGCCCACAGGCGCGCATTTGCATTTTCCGACTCTGAAACAATGGAAGCTTCCTCCAATGCCTTATCCAATGCGTGTTCAAAGCTGATAATGCTGTCCGCAGTCACTCCCGATTCTCTTGAGAAAAAACAGCTAATCTGCGCCGCATTACCCTTCGCCGACCACCTTGCAGCCATATCCTGCGTATCCAGACTGCCCGCCCTGTGTCTGCCGATTCCGATTAGTACAAGCCCCAGAACCAGCGCCGCAAGACCGCTTCCGAAAAGTGCAATATTTCTGCCGGTCAGCCTCTGCATGAATTTTTTTAACATGGTATGCCTCCCTTAATCCGGCAATCTGACCAGCTGTCCCGCTTCAACAGGCTTTGTGGAGGTTGTAATCACGGACTCATAACCATACAGACCGCCGCTTATGGCTGACTGGGTATCATCGGAAGCCAGTACCTCCACATCATATCTGACTGCGTAGTACCTGGTTCCCAGAGGACTGCTCTTTGCCTCCACCACCAAAATAAATTTACCGTTGTTATCCTCTCTGATGGCACTGTTCGGCACTATCATATCGTAGTTCTGGCTTCTCTGTCCTATCTGCAGGCTTAAGGACTGTCCCGCAGTCAAATCGCCGTCCAGATTACAGGTCACCAGCTTACTTCTTGAAGGGTCCGAAGGGTCCGGCTTGATGGACGCAACCGTTGCCGTCACATTACTGTACCACCATGAATTGACCAGCTCTGCAGGGTCGCCTACGGAAATCCGCTTTGCCTGCTCTGCCGTAACGGAAAAGCTCAAGGTAAAGCCCTTGCCCTCCGGCTGGATAACCGCCACTGTGGACTCGCCGCCGTTTGTCGTCTTGCCGCCGGCAACCACGTTGATGGAAGTAATCGTTCCCGCTATTTCTGCTTTGATGGAAGCGCCTACTGCATTCGCCTCCAGCTCTGCTATCTTCTCTTCCTGCTTTGCAATTTCTGCCCGCGCATCCTTGATGGCATCGTTTAACTGGCTCAAGCGAAGCGCCGTATTGATTTCTCCTGCGAGCGCCGTCACATCCGTCTGCGCAAGCGTAAGCTGTGCCTCAATTTTACCTCTTTCCGTCTCTATCCTCTGAAGCTCCGCTGCAGCACGATTCGCCGTATTCTGCGCCTCCATCGCTATCTGCTGTGCCTCGTTCCTCTGCTTCTCCAAATCCGCTACGCCCGGGTTACCGCTGCTGATGTCCTGATTGTACTGTATCCAGTTATTTAAGTTATTCAGCTTATTCTGTGCCTCTGAAAGCGCCAAATCAGCCGCTTCCTTGGCTTCCTTTGCCGTATTGTAGGAAGGCTCCATCTCCTTCAGCTGTCTTTCCAGATTTTCCACAACGGACTGCGCTTCAATCAGCCGGTTACGGTAGCTGTTCACGGATTCCGCACTGCCCGCGCCCTGCATTGCCGCAACGCTCAAATCGCCGGTGAGCAAAGCTGCATTGTACGCCTGCTGCGCCGTCTCCAGCGCATCCTGCAGCGGCTTTAATGCTTCCCTTGCCGCCTTCAGTTCTTCGCTTTCCTCATCGGCAAGATAACAGATAACGTCTCCTATCTCCACATGGTCTCCCACGCGAACCTCCACACTCTGTACCTTACGGCTCTCCGTCGCCTTTACCTCATACAAATCCCCGCTCTCCACCGTACCCGTGCCGCGGACCTTTGCCGTAATTGTACCGGAAGTAATATACTGAACCGCCACCTCCGGCAGAGAATAATTCATGATTGTATTGGAGAAAAACGTCAGTATCAGCAGTACCGACAAAAATACAATCGCGGCTGTCTTGACCCATTCTCTCCGTTTGCCTTTTTTCTCGTTCATTTTCTTCCTCCTTGGCTCTTAACCTTTTATACCACCCTGGTAGGTAATTCCATCTACCAGATATTCTTCTCCATATAGGAAAACAAGCAGGCTGGGAACCATGTAGATGGTCGCCACCGCAAATGCAAGCCCGATTTCTCCTGAATTGATTTTGCTTAGGAATACCGAAAGCGGATGCTTCTCCGCATCGGAAAGCAGAATCAGCGGCTGCTCCACCATGTTCCAGTAGTCGATGAACACGAGAATTGCTGCCGAACATACTGCGCCCTTACAGAGAGGCATACAGACTCTCTTAAATATCTGCCACTCACCGGCGCCGTCAATCTGTGCCGCCTCTATCACGGACGTAGGAATACGCCGCATGAACTTCGTCAGCAAAAACACGGCAAAGGGAGAAAAAATTCCCGGAAGCCAGATTGCCCAGTAGGTATCCAGCGTCTTAAACCAGCCTGCTACCAGATAATTGGGAACAAGCGTTACCTGATATGGCATCAGCATCAATATAATGTATGAGAAAAAGATAATCTCCCGAATCCGCCCCCTATACCTTGTAAAGCCATAGGAGGCAAGCGCCGCAACAAGAAGCTGAAACACTACAATGGGACCCACCAGTACAACGGAGTTCCAAAACTTTAACAGGTATTCCGGACTTTTAAACAAAACCGTTATATACTGGCTGAAGGACACCATATCCGGTATGAATTTGAGGTTTACCTTTTCTGATATATATACCTTCCCACCCCTGGAATTTGTCGCAAACACGGAACCATAATTGGCGGATATTTCGGAAGACGACATAAAGGAATTTGTAATCGTCAGTATAATGGGCATAAGGAACAGCACGGCAAAGGCTGTCGCCACCAAAGTGGCAAGCGCGATTTTGACTGTATGTATCCGTTTTTTACGCTTTGCCGCATTTTTAACCCGCTGCGCCGAAAATTCACGCTGCGGTTTGCTTTTTCTGCTTCTGCTCATCCTTCCACATCCTTTCCGAAGTGATTTTCCACAAGAAACAATGTGCCGATAATGACAATCATAACAAGCGACATCAAGATTGCCGCAGCAGACAGCCTCTGATAATCCAAAGAACCAAAGGCGTTATTCATGAAGTGCTGCAGCATATAAATGGAATCGTAGGGGTGGTCGCCTGTCAGAAGGTATATTTCCCTGAAAACCTTGAAGGAATTTATCAGGGACATAATCGTCACAAACAGTATTGTGGAGGATAAATATCTTAGCTTAATGAAAAAGAATGTCTGCACGGGCGTCGCGCTCTCCAGACGCGCAACCTCCAAAATATCCTTTGGAATACTTGCTAACGCCGCCATAAACAGAATCATGTTATAGCCAAGGTTCTTCCACAGAAACAGGATGATAATAACAATCTGCGAATACTGGGATTTCATCCAGTCAATCTTGCCGCCGCCCAAAGACACCAGTACGTCGTTGATTGCACCGTTATAATGGAAAAGCACCTGCCATATCAGCACGATGGACGCTACCGGCACCATCATAGGGCTTAAAAAGAAGGTCCGAAACTGACTCCTGAAGGGCAGCTTAGTGTCTAACACCATGGCAAGAATCAGCGAAAGCACAACCGCAAGGGGAACTGCGATTGCCGAGAACACAGCCGTATTGGTAACTGCCGTCTTAAAGGCTGCGTTCTGCGCCACCCTCTTGTAATTGTCCAGAAGCACAAAATGCTTGCTGATGGGATTATCCACCATGGAATAAAAAATAATCACGGCAAAGGGTATGATGTAAAACATCATAACCCCCAGAAAGCTGGGGGCCAGATACAGCCCCGAGCCTATTTTCTGTTTTCTCAGGCGCTTTGTCGCCTTTGTCTTTACTTTCACCGGCTTTATTTTCTTTACCGGTGCAACCTTGTTTCTTTCCTTACGCACTGTAAAACGCTCCCGTCTCTGTGAAGAATGATTCCTTATTATCTGCTCTCGTTAATATAGATACGCACGCGGCTCTGGATAATATCCGCCACTTCGTCCACACTCTTCTGCCCTGCAAAGTAAGGGGCTGTCTCTTCCATCACGATGCTCATCAGACTGCTGTTATAATAGTATATTCCGTCAACCAAGTTGATGAGCTGCAGAGTGGCATCTGCTTCCCGCTGCTTCACGGAATATATTTGCAATTCAAAATCATTGCCCCAGCCATAACTGCTGTGGGATTCCTCTATCGGCTCACCGTTTTCGTCGAGCACGGGATTCCCCTCCTCGTCAAGCCGGTAATCTGCCTCCATCGCCTCTTCCATCGCTTCATTGTAAGCAGATATGCTGATGGGATAGCCCCATCTGAACAAGCTGTTGGACTGTGTCGCTCCAGAGAGCATGAACTCGATAAACGCCCACGCCGCCTCCTTATTCTGGGAAGAGGTACTGATACATACCCCATCCTGCCCTGTTGCCAGCACACCGTTGGAACTTGACGAAGGATATCCGATTGCGGTTATTTCCTCACCAAACATTCCCTCTTTGACCTGCCAGTCCTGCGGGTCTGAAAAAGAAGTTTCCGACAGTAATGCACTGTGGTTTATCAACAGCACAGGCTCCGAGGGACCACCATAATCCGCCTCCTGCGGATATCGGTTCGCAAACTCCAGCACAGCCTTAAACTCCGGCGTGTCAAAGTAACATTCACCGGTTTCCCAGTTTACCCAGGAATCAAAATCAAACATAATACAATCGCTTAATACGTTTTCCTTTGTTGCATGTGGGAAAATGGATGCGTCCGGATACCGGTCGGCATATGCCACCATATCTTCCATGGTCCATCCGGACTTTTCTCCCAGCTCGGAGGTCCTGCCTACCACCGTCATCACCGAAAAACTAACCGGTATGGCGCACAGCGTATTGCTGATGGTATAGGCGTTTAATACGGATTCAAATAAATCTGCACGTTTTATGGAGGAGCTTCCATCCAGATAAGGAGATAAATCCTCTATCAGCCCCTTGCCGGCAAACATCTTTAAGTCAACATCGCCCGCCAGAAACATATCGGGTGCGTTACCTGTCAGAATCTCATTGTAAAACTGCGTCCTTGCATCCTCATATGCATTGTCCACCGACCAGTCAACGGAAGCGCCATATTCCTTTACCTCGATTCTGTACTTATCGCTCGTCTTATTAAAATTGACAATGGCTGACTGCAGAGACTGGCTGAGGCTCATGCAGCCCAGCGTAATGGTCACCTTCTGCGCCACCTCGGAAGCCGGCGTCCACTCTAACAGAGCCAGACTGTTCTCATCCGTGCCCCAGTCTCTGGTATACACGCCAATCCTGCCATCCTCCAGGGCTGCATATGCCTGCACATAATCGGCATTAATATCACAGTTTACCCAGTTTAAAAGCTCTGTATATTCCTTTTTCTCCAAATCATATTCATACAGCGAGCCGTCTCCCTTTAAAAGAACGCCGCCGTTCGGCCCTACGCCAATGTCGGAATTGTAGCAGTTTGGCGGAAGGTTGTCGTATGTATCCGAAAACTGCTTCGCGTCCGCATTGTAAGCCTGTAATGTTGTATTGCCGGAGCCGTCCTGCAAAATCGCCACTCTGCCATCCGGCAGAATCCCCATCGCCTGGATATAGCTCCACTGACCACTCGAAGAAAGTGCCACGGAAGCTGTAAGATTTCCGTCCTTATCAAATATCCATACAAAGTCATTGCCATTGTGGACATAGAAATTCCCTTCCTTATCCGCCAGCATTTCCTGCGGATAAGCGCTTTCGGAAGACTGACGCAGCGACTCAGTCACGTCGGTGTCGAACACCTCCGAACCGTCCGCTGCAACCTTTTTCACATGATAGACGGTTTCGCGCTCCCGCCTCTGCCAGTCCGCCTCCGTTGCATCGCCCATAATAACAGGGGCAGACCGCAGCATCAGGAGCAGACTGCCGTCCTCACATACCGCCGTGTTTATCACTGAGGTCTGAATCCCGTTCTCCTCGTCCATAACCTCATATTGTCCCAAATCCGCCAGTTCCACCGGACCTGCCTCCAGATTGTTCAAATCAAGCTTCATCAGACCGCTGTGGGGGGTCTCTCCGTACGCATTGGCGTTGTAGTAGAGGCTGCTGCCCACAAAGGAAAAGCTGCCATACCATACATTCTCTTCCGACTTTGGCATCTCGTAATACTTTGGCACCCACACGTAGCCGTCCTGTCCTCCCTGCGTCTGACTTCCGTTTCCTCCGTTGGAACCGCCATTTGTTCCGCCGTTTTGTCCGTCGCCTTTACCGCTGTCGCCGCATGCTGCCATGGAAAAGGCAAGCACGCCTGCCAGCACTGCCGTTGTAATTCTCTTAAAAAGCTTCTTTTTCATATCTACTCCCATCTGCATGCCTTCAGCATGCAAAAATCTTTATGTCTTTCTCTATGATGATATAACCTGAAAATGACATTTTCGTGACATATCTCTTTTTTTTCATTTTCCGTTCGTACCTGCCGCCATATGCACAATATGACAGCCCGATTTTTCACAGTTCCTATTATAGACCATATATGTTGTGCCGTCACCTTAAGAATTTATGAAGATATGCCGTTTGCTGCAGTGTACATCATACAAAGAATACCATTTATCGTATAGGAATTCAATAGGAATACAAACAATTTTAAAACAGAGAGGCTGTCATTTTGGGACTTTTCATTCCAAAAATGACAGCCTTTTCTTGTCAGCAAGCTCTTATTTTATTAAGCGCACGGCTAATCCTGCTCCGCAAGATAGAGCCTGACTCGGTTTTCTATAACATCGCTGACTTCTTCTATCGTTTTGTCCCCCGTAAAATAAAGCCCCGCTTCCTCTCTGATAATAGTAAGAACCACCTCCGTCCGCCGGGGTACAGGCTTTGCATTGTTAAGACATTCCCAAAATCTCTCCAACTGTTCTTCCGACACATATGCTTCTTCAGAAGAAACCACGGAGGGGTTCACAAATCCATTCGGCTCAGAGGCTTCCCTTTTTACATACTCCTGCAGCGTTCTTTCATGAACCGGCAGACGGGAATCTTTTTCCACCAGCTTCTGGTTTTCTTCCTCCAGCACAAACCTGATAAACTGCCACGCCCCTTCCTTGTGTTCAGATGCTGCATTGACGGAAATACCATATATATACAAC
Source organism: uncultured Lachnospiraceae bacterium (assembly GCA_947177465.1). GTDB lineage: Bacteria > Bacillota > Clostridia > Lachnospirales > Lachnospiraceae > Acetatifactor. The sequence goes on along the minus strand of CAMWUP010000080.1, from coordinate 480 downwards.
GGGTGCGTCATGCCGCCCTCTGTAGGATATCCGGTCAGCACCATTCCTCCCTGCATGGCTGTTGCATCATCATATGCAAACATATGGAGTCTTCCACAGCCTACCCGCATAGCAATCTCTTCCCACTGCCGGTTACTGTCTGTCACACCGTATTGCTTTACCACCCGAAGTATCTTCTCCCATAATTCCCCGCTGAAATCACATGTTTTTTCTTCCCAGTTCACCATACCGTAGAAATCATCTGACATCTGAAAAAAATAGCCCAAAAGCTTACTCGGTGTATAATTATAGCGGGAATTGAAAATCGCCTGCTCCTCATAGCCTTCCATATTGTTCAGAAGAGCCTCCAGACCGCCGCCCGCCAGTTCCTCTCTGACATATATGGTGGAAACCTCCATTTCATAGCCTGCATAGTAAATGCCTTCTTCCCTGCCCAGACTCTGAAATGCCTCCGGAACATAGTCCTCCCTGCCAATATTC
>CAMWUP010000079.1 GCA_947177465.1 uncultured Lachnospiraceae bacterium | reverse complement strand
GATGTTGCAAGCGCCTTTTTTCTGCAGTTCTAAAAAAATCTCGGCAAGACGTTCGGGGGCAATGACTTTGCCTGCGGCGCCTTTTGAGATGGCGCTGTTCTGGCAGAAGACGCAGTGCAGGGGACAACCGGAAAAAAAGACGGTCCCCGAGCCGGTATTGCCGGAGATACAGGGTTCTTCCCACATGTGCAGAGCTGCTCTTGCCACACGAAGGGAAGCGGTTTCCCCACAGTAACCTTTCTGTCCGTTTTCGCGGTCCGCATTACATTCTCTGGGACATAGTCTGCAGCCCATGCAGCTCCTTTCCGCGACATTCTGATTCTGCCGCTTTCCTGACAAAAATTTTTATAAGCGATTCCTGTTTCTGCTATGTAAAAAGCCGCATATCCGGTTTTTGGTGGACACTTCTACGCGATACTCTCCCACCGGCTCCGCCAGGCACCCTCGCGGCACATGGACGGTTCTGCTTAGTGCTGCTGTGTTCCCACCCTGACACGGTTCGCAGATGTCCATTGCGCAAGACCCAAACTTCATCACCGGAAAGAAAAGCCGCCATAGAAGCGCCCGCCAAAATCCGTATATGCGACTTTTTTAGTATAGCTTGTTTGGCGGGTGCTGTCAAGCAATATGATAGGGCATGAATGAAAACCTGAAATGAAAGACTTGCAGTCGGGAATAGACGAAACGTCATAATTTGTGTTATACTTGACAAAAGCCATACGGTATCAGGGCTCGGATGAAGCGTGAGACTGCTATGCCGTTATGGGGAAAGGAAATAACAAAAACAATTTCATTTGTTGATATGTCCCAATAAAAGGGGTATACTGAAAATAAAACAAAATGCTGCGTATGCGGCAGAACGGAGGAATTATGAATAAAAATGCATTTCGCAATCTTTCCTATGGCGTTTATGTTATCAGTACATGGGATAAAGGAAGGGCGACAGGCTGCACGGCAAACAGTGTGATGCAGATTACGTCTGAGCCCGCAACCGTGGCGGTCAGCATCAACCATGATAATTACACGAACGCCTGCATACAGGATACCGGAAAATTTGCCGTATCCGTACTAGGCGAACATTCAGAGCCTTCCCTTATCGGCACCTTTGGCTTCCGCAGCGGAAGGGACTGTGACAAATTTGAAGGTGTGGCGCATGAGATGCGGAGCTATATGCCGGTGTTGTCGGATGCCTGCGCTTACATTGTCTGCGAGGTTATCGATAAGATGGAGACGGAGACGCACACCGTTTTTCTGGGCAAGGTGCTTGACTGCGATGTGCTGAAATCCGATGCTGCCATGACTTATGCATATTATCACAATGTAATTAAGGGTAAAAGTCCCAAAGCTGCGCCTACTTATCTGCCGGAGGAGTAGCGATTCAGTAAAAATCTCTATGCGGGGAGAGGTTTGGCTGAGGCAGAACCCTTGTGGAAGCGGAGTGGCATACTTGCTGCCCTGTGTATCGGTGCAGGGTATTTTTATTGCTGATGTTCAGTTGGTTGTTTCGTGTGGACGGCTCAATATAAGCCGTCCTGTTTTTCCCTACTCTTGCGTTATATTCTGTTTTTCGGGTCTTTTTTATCATTTACTGCGATTTGATTTTAAGTTTCTCTTTCTAGTATTTTCCCGCCAACATCTCAAAATTTTCTCTGCAAGGCATTGGTTTAGCTTCCTCTGTGTTTTTCAATGCCAGCGTTGACAACTCTGTCCCTTGAATTGTAATTAGAGACACAATAAAATAAAAATAACACTTTATAAGTGGCAATAGACTGCAAAAGGGGGCACATGGGATGAAAAAAATATTTGGCGTGCTGATACTATTAGTGGTGTTGTTAGGGAATAGCATTTTTATAAATGCTGCAGAACAATTAGAGATTGTGGAAAATAATGATGAAACGGAAGTGATATTAAAATACTATCAATATGTAAATGATAAAAATGTTGATGATTATATTTCGTTATTTACAATAGATCAGCGTAACTTGATGTATGAACATTTAGTTCAATATGGTGAACAAGCATTTTTCAACAATCAGGAGTTGGAAGCAGTAAATATTAAAGTGTTGACCGACGAGACGGCGTATTTAGCAAGTGCAATTAATTTTTCTGAAGTACAAATGTATGGCGAGTTAAAATGTGTATATGTGGAACAGGAAATAAAAGAAAATAATGGTTCCACTATTTCGTATGTATGTTTTGTTTTGGCTAAAGAGAATAATGTTTGGAAAATTGAACGTGTTTCAGTGCCCTATATACAGTTTATTTTAGAGAATGGAGAGCAATTTGGAGGTGCTAATGAGCGCGTATTTGCGTCAAGGCAAGAAGCACAGCTGCAATCAATGATAGATGGCAGAACCATATCACAAAATGGTATGTTTCTGACCACCACATCACTGTCTGCGCCAACAAGCATAATGGTGTATTTTACAAAAAATGATAATATCAATTATCATGGTTCAAACAAGGCTTCTTTAGATTTTGTGACATATTTAAAAAATACAGTTGGTCAAGAGTGGGTAGTTGCAAGGTATGCGGATTACCCTTCGTATTTACAGGCAGGAGTGATGGCTAGTAAAATGTATGCGTGGTATAATACAGTGAATCCGAAAAGAAATTATGCACCGTATTATGCTTGCGTTTTAGATAATTCAAATGATCAAAATTATTGGTGCTATTCTGCCAGCAATATAGAAAGTCAGGGCGCACAATACTTACGTTATCTGGAAAATGCATTGGCTTATGCAAATGGGCTTGCATTAGTTACAGAAGATACAGAAAGTATATTTGAAACACAATATCGTACAAATGAAGGAAATATACATAGTGGCATTTTGAACCAAGCGGGAGCACTTGCATTGGCGCAAAACGGATATAGTTGTCTTCAAATTTTGCAGGAGTATTACGGAAGTGCACCAGGAATTCGGGGTGCACGAGTAAAAATTGTGGTACATCAATAGAAGTTAGATGGGGGCAATATGAAAAAGTTATATATTCTTCTTGCGTTCCTGTTGTTTTGTGCAGGGTGCGCTGCACAGGCAGAAAAAACAAAAGAGATGGAAGAAACAGAAATAGCAGACAATGCGCTGCCGGTCAAAACAGAGAATGAGCAGGAAGAAATTATAAAAGAAGAACTGACAATGGATAAGATAAAGCTGCTTGCCGAAAAAGAGGAGCTTTCCCTGCAGGACCTGCTTGTGTGGGAAGGGCTGTCAGAGTCATCCTTGTCGTTTTATTATTATACGATTTTGGAAGAAAATAAGGAATACCAACTGGAGTTTTCAAGCAGGTCAGATGGGCAATTAGGGTTTGTACGGCTGGTAGACATGCAGACAATGCTTAGTATTGATATTCGTACAGGCAATATAGAGCATTTGCTTTGCAATGAAGTGCTGATGGATGACTATTTAACCTTTGCGTTTCCAGAAGAAATTCTGGTAGAAGACTATGATTTGTATGCGGGTCATTTTGGCGGCTGCAGCCTGACGCTTGTTGATGGAAACGGCACTGTTCCATGCGGCGGAATTTATATTTTAAATGGAGACCGGGTAAGCCCAAGTATTGTTTCGGGAGAAATGCTTTCGGTTGCGCACTATGATAATGATATTTACCACAGTGAGAAAGAGAGGCTTTCCATAGAGCAATGTCCGGCATTGCTCACATTAATGTCGGCAGAGGAGGATGGAGAATCCACACAGTATTATAGCGTATATTTTGCACAGGAGTCGGACTTTTACTGCTATAACCTTCGCTTGAGAGCAGATTTGTTTACGAAAGCGGAGGTTATAGAAATAGCCCAAACGGTTCAATTTGCTGATATACATTGATAAAAAGGGTATACACCCCAAGACGGCGCTACCGCTCTGCCAAAGAAGCAGCAATCCACTCATCCAGTCCCAAGTCGCTTAATTTGGCTTCGATACAGATATATTCATCACTGCCCAATACGGTAACGATAAGTCCAAGACTGTCACCCGTCAGATAAAACATGGTATCGAAGTCTTCCAATTCCCAGTATTGATAATGTTCTGCGATTTCCGCCATCCATTCCTCATCAAGATAATCACTTAAATCCCCCCATATACAATGAAAAGCCCCACTGTCAAGAAGCAGTCCTACGGTATATTTTTCGCTGACGATATCGCGGAGCGTAAGAACCTCTCCGTTTCCAAAGAGAGTGTAAGGCCTGTTTTCCACTCATTGGGACCTGCGGCGCGGCGGACTTCATTATATTCGGAAATGCATATAGAAAAATATTGTTCGTCCTCTCTTGTAATAAGATAATCTCGCTCAATGGAGGTGAGGATATCTCTTTCCGGCATAAGCAGGTTGGGTTCTTCATTCCAGTTATAACCATAGAAAAAGGCGTCACGGATATGTGCGTTGAGGGTTCTTGTCAAGTCGGAATCCGAAACATGCAGGGCGGGGTAATGGATGATAACGGAAACGCCCATTCGGTTGTCCTGATAGGTATAAAGCTTGTCTGACGAGCTTGCCATGTGTTTTGAAAAAGAAAAAGGGGAGAACGTGGCAAAAAGGCTGTCAAAGATAAAAGGACCGGAAGGTGCATAATACCGTATCGGCGTATCAATGACAGTGTCAACAGACAGCGCGGTTTCATAAATGTAGTTCTCCAACAGTTCTGCTACGTGAGAGGAATCGGCATCATAAGCCAAAGAATCATCCTGTGTCATCACAGGTTCGTACTGCCATGTAAAGGTATACCAGCCAGAGTCCTCATCAAAGATGTAGTTAACATTTTCATACCAATAGATAGATTTTGTTCCATTGTTGTCCGTATCCTCCAACAGCAAATCACAGTGCATAACCGTATTGCCGTTGTCGTCCGTGTAGGCTTCATCGGGGGGAGTAAAATAAACCTGGTAGGTCTTAGAAATATCGTGTTGGCGAAAGCCTTCCTGCAAATACAGCAATATCTGGCTAAAGAGCGCTTCTGTCTCGGGCGCAAGTGTGTCGGAGGGAAGGTCTGCGGAGTTGCCTAAGGCTTTGTCCTTCTGCACGCTGCATCCGGAGAAGCACAGGGAAAACAGCAGTAAAACTACCCATACAGGGTTATGCATTTTGTGATGGATTGTCGGTTTCCTCATGTTTTTTCATCTCTTTCTCCAGTTTGTTTCGAGTACGAAGCTCTTTAAAAAAGGTAGTAAGCATATCGCTGCATGCATTCTCTAAAACGCCTTTTGTGACATTGACCTGATGATTGAACTCAGGCATCTGTAAAATATTTAAAATGGAACCGGCACATCCAGCCTTCGGGTTCATGCAGCCGATGACAACCTCAGGAATCCGCGCCTGCACGATGGCTCCGGAGCACATCTGGCACGGCTCCAATGTCACATAGAGCGTGCAGTCCTCCAGCCGCCAGTCGCCGATATATTTACTTGCCTTATTGATGGCGGTAATCTCCGCATGGGACAGCGTATTTTTATCCGTATTGCGTCGGTTATAGCCCCTGCCTATAATCTTACCTTCGCAGACAATAACACAGCCAATCGGCACCTCGCCAAGCGCATACGCCTTCCTTGCCTGCCTTAAGGCCTCCCTCATATATTTTTCATGTAATTCCATCGTGTGGAAACTCCTTTGTTTTATATTTCTAGCGAAACGCTGATGAAAGCGCTTCCCTAATTCAAGCCACAGGTGAGGGCAGCGAACCATCCGCAGTTACCCAACATTTTAGTTGCATTTCACATGTATTGTGTTATTATGTATTATAACTGCCAAAAGAGAAAGAGGCAAGCAGGATGCAGATATACGGGTTAAATAAAACGACATTGCTGGATTTTCCGGAGCATGTAGCAGCCACCATTTTTACGGGGGGCTGTAATTTTTGTTGTCCGTTCTGTCACAATCGGGATTTGGTGCTGGGGACGGCGGGGCTTGTAAAGATACCGGAAGCGGAAGTCCTTGCATTTTTAAAAAAAAGGAAGGGAATCCTGACGGGTGTGTGCATCACCGGCGGGGAGCCGACAATGCAGCCGGATTTGTCTGCATTTGTTGGAAAAATAAAGGAAATAGGTTATCTGGTGAAGCTGGACACCAACGGCTGCAGACCTAAAGTGCTGAAGGACCTTTTGGATAGCGGGGCACTTGATTATGTGGCAATGGATATTAAGAATACAAAAGAGCGCTACGCAATGACTGTGGGAAGGGAAGCTTTGAATATTGAGGGCATTGAAGAGAGTGTGGAAATCTTAAAGAAAAGCTCGATTGCCTATGAGTTTCGTACCACAGTAGTAAAAGAGCTTCACAGAAAAGAGGATTTTGCAGCCATAGGGGAATGGCTTGCCGGAGCGAAGGCATACTTTCTGCAGGCATATCAGGACAATGAAAATGTGATTGCAGGTGGCTTTACGGCTTATTCTAAAGAAGAAATGGAAGAGTTTGCCCAAATTGTAAGGCGCAATATCGCAAGGGTAGAACTGCGGGGCATAGATTGAAGGAGATGAGGGAGATGCAAAAGGGTATCAGGAAATACATTGGAGATAAAGCTTTTTATGCTATGGTGCTGGCAGTGGTGGTGCCGATTATGGTACAGAACGGCATCACAAATTTTGTCAGTCTTTTGGACAATATCATGGTGGGCCGCGTGGGAACGGAGCCCATGTCGGGCGTAGCCATTGTAAACCAGCTTATATTTGTGTTCAATCTGGGGATTTTTGGGGCGATATCCGGCGCGGGTATTTTCGGCGCGCAGTTTTTCGGCTGCGGCAAGCCAGACGGGGTAAGGCATACCTTCCGTTTTAAGCTTATTGCGGCGGCGGTGATTACAATTGCGGCGGCGCTTTTGTTTCTGTTTGGCGGCGATATGCTGATTAAGCTGTATCTGCATGGGGAGGAAAATGTGGAGCAGCTTGAAGCGGCGCTGCATTACGGCAGGCAGTATCTGATGATTATGCTGATTGGACTGCCGCCCTTTGCCTGGGAACAGTGTTATACCAGTACGCTGCGGGAATGTGGGGAGACGGTGGTGCCGATGAAGGCAGGCATTGTGGCGGTCATTGTCAATCTCTGCCTCAATGCGGTTCTGATTTTTGGTATGTTTGGATTTCCGGCGATGGGAGTTGCGGGGGCGGCGGCTGCAACAGTGGTGGCAAGATATGTAGAGTTGGCGATTGTGCTTGTCTGGACGCACAGGCATGCGGACAAATATCCATTTATTACCGATGCGTACAAGAGTCTCTATATCCCGGGTAATCTGGTGTCCAAGATATTGGTAAAGGGCACGCCGCTGATGCTGAATGAGGTCTTGTGGGCAGCGGGCATAGCGGTGCTGACACAGTGCTACTCTATCCGTGGCCTGGAAACCGTAGCGGGCTTAAATATTTCCTCAACGATTTCCAATCTTTTCGGTGTGGTCTATATTTCCATGGGCAATGCGGTCTCCATTATCATCGGACAGCTTTTGGGGGCAGGCAAGATGGAAGAGGCGAAGGATACGGACAGAAAGCTGATTGTATTTACGGTTATGTCCTGTGTGGCGGTTGGCGCGGTGCTGGCGGTTCTCGCACCGCTTTTCCCGATGATGTACAATACCACGGATTCTGTGCGGGCGCTTGCCACATGGTTTATCAGGATTGTAGCTGTCTATATTCCGGTTTGTGCGTTTCTGAATGCCTGTTACTTTACCCTGCGCGCCGGCGGCAGGACAATCATTACCTTCTTATTTGACAGTGTGTTTGTCTGGTGCGTCAGCATCCCCTGCGCGTATATCTTGAGCCGGTTTACGACGGTTCCTATTGTACCGCTGTATTTGTGCTGCCAAATGTTAGATTTGATAAAATGCGTGATAGGTTTTGCGCTTGTGAAAAAGGGCGTGTGGCTGTCCAACATTGTGGTGGAGGACTAAAAGTTCCGATACAGGGAAAAGAAGTCAGACTCCATATTTTCTAATTGTCTTTTATACCAATACTGTGCATCGTCGAGCGCTTTGTTGTATACAATGGGAGCTAAGTGCTCGACGAACAAATCAAGAAGCTGTTCCTGCTCGATGATTCCGATTTTATCTCCCCGCACATCATGATAAAATGCTTTGATTTCGTCTTTTAAGAGTTCTTTTTGCTTGTCTGTCAGTTTTAACAGTGTTTCCTGCTTGTGTCTTGGCATATGAATCCTCGTTTCTGTGTTATTTGGCAAAGACCTGTTTTTTTATTGTATCATTGCTGCTATAAAAATACAAATTTAATTCTATCATTCTTGACAGTTTGTATTGTTTGTATTACTATAAATAATACAAAAATG
>CAMWUP010000078.1 GCA_947177465.1 uncultured Lachnospiraceae bacterium | reverse complement strand
AAAATTGGCGGAAGTTTTGGAAAAGTACTGGGTAAATCAGGTAATGAAAGATAAATGTTGTAAACAGGAATTGGAATATATAAGAGAAAATGTGAAGATAGGGACAGAATTTACCTTTCATCATGATGCGTTTCAGTTTACATTGGAGGATTTGGAAAAGAATAGGACCGGAAAGGGAATTGATGCCGGAAAAGCTATTATTGAGCACTGGACGGAGGATTTAATAAGAACTTATCCGCATGAAAATAGATGGTCCGGCTTTCAGATTACAGCAAAAAATACAGGACAGGGAAAAAAGAAGTTTGAGGATGCGGAATATAATGCCGTGGAAATCGAATTTTTTATAGAGAGTACACTACAGACTGAAAATCCTGTTAGTTGGAAGGTTAATTTTGACCTTGACCCATCTTGTATCGAGTTGCAGACACAGCCGATGCCATATCGTTTTTTTGAGCAGTATGGTTGCTGCATTGATGAGCTTTTATTCAGAAATGTAAACCGCTATGGACTTAAGGCGGATAAAAGTAAAATTACCGGAGGTGGAGGACATATTTCGCTTGATGCAGCGACGGCATTTTCCGGAAACTCTATATATCTGAGAAACTTTTTGGTGCTTTATACCTGCGAGGCGAGAAAAGCATACCCTGTTCAGGGTGGTCAGAATCTGCAGGCTGTAAAATCTTTTCTTACGCAAAGGCAGCAGCAGATTTTGACAGAATCCAAGGATTGTGTAAATGCGCCGTTCCTTTTTGAACCTGTAAATGAATGGAGTCCATTTCAGAAGTTCATTGTAAAATTTGACAGGAACCCAACGGAATTAATGCAATTTGTGGAGGATATGAACAAACAGGTGTACATAAATGTTGCAAATGAATTAGAGCGTATATTGGGAGGTGCGAATAAGGTAAAAGCAGGGGACGGGCAGCATTATCAGGCAGTAAATCTCGAGCACGTAGAAGACCAGGGACGGATAGAACTGCGGCGCTTTGATGCGCAGGAAAATATAGGTGAACTGCTGGAACAGACAGATGTGTTGTTTGAAATTTTGCAGATGGCAAGGACAAACTGGAAAATTTCCATAGACAAGGCTTCGACAGGCGATTATTTTGCCGGTTAAAAGAACCGGCACCGTCTACGGCCGCAGGCATTGTAAGCCGACTGGAGCAGCGCGGGCATATAGGAGGCTTTGGTGATAGCGAAGATAAGAGGGTAAAGCTGCTGCGCATTACGGAGAAAGGAGAAAGCTGCTGTTACAATGATTGACGATGTCCTTTTTGTTTGGTATATTGCAATTATCTAAAAATATGCACCAAAAGAAAGGAGAAAAAGGATGTTAGAGTTTAAATATGACACGCAATTACTGATTGAAGGAGAGGACCTCGACGAAGACGTAATAAATGATTATTTTACGGAGAATTTTAAAGGAGACTGTCTTTTGGCAGTTGGTGATGAGGAGCTGATTAAGATTCATTATCATACGAATGAGCCTTGGAAGGTGTTGGAATATTGCGCATCTCTTGGAGAAATCTATGATATTGTAGTGGAAGATATGGACCGGCAGTCAAGAGGATTAAAAGGATGAAGCCGAATTTTATGTCCGTATAAAATTTTATAAAGTATACTTCTTTAAATATTGTATTTTTACGCAAAAAGTGTTATGATGGGGTTAATTAAAAGGAAATATGGGACGATATGCTTTATAGCAAATAGTAGGAGCATGGAGGCTCCGTCAGTTAGCAAAGGAGTGATTTTATGGGTATCAGTATTAATGTGGGGAATACGAGTCAGAATTACTCGTATTTGTTCCAGAGTGCAAGCGGAGGCAGTCTTGGTAATCTGAATTTTATATCAGATTATGCGAGCATCAAGAATGGCAGCTATGGTAAGCTGATGAAAGCTTATTATGGAACGGCTCAGAGCTCAAGTACAAGTTCATCGGCAACCGCATCCAGTGAGAACAGCAGCAGTAAAAGCCGCAAAAGCAATGTTCTTGACAGAATTTTGGAAGAGAAGAAGAATCCGAAGGTTTCCAAAGAGACGCAGGAGGCAAATGCCAAGCTGACGACAGGACTTTCAGATTTGAGGACTTCCATTTCAGCATTGCGGAATGACAGCACTTATACGGACACGTCAAATGGCAAGAGTGCGGCAGATAAGGTAGTATCTGCAGTGAAAGCTTATGTGTCTGATTATAACAATGTGGTAAGCGCAGCAAAAGGCTCCACGTTGACAAACAAAACAGCATATGTGGCAAATATGATGAGCAGCACGGCTGCAAATGCGGATAAGCTTTCAGAGATTGGTATTTTGGTCAATTCAAACGGGACGATTGAGCTTGATGAGGGCACGCTGAAGAAAGCCGGTATCGATAAGGTACAGCAGTTGTTTTCGGCAAAAGATATTACAAGCTACGGTTCCACGGTTGCATCACGTCTTCAGTTTGCGGGTTCTGCATCCGGTACAGATGCCACCACAGGCAGTACGGGAACAAGTAGTACGGCAGCTTCCAGTGCATCTTCTCTCAAGGAAGACAGCAAGGCGCTTGCATCTGACAGCTTATATGAAAAAGTAAAAGATAAAGACGGCAATGCGACCGATAAATATGATATCGACAAAATTTTTGCCACGGCGAAGAGCTTTGTAAGTAATTATAACCGTATGTTTGATACAGCCGAATCCAGTTCCAACTCCGGCGTATTGGCAAATTTATCTTACATTAGAGAAAAAACAGCAAGCAATGCAGATATGCTGAAGCAGTTTGGAATTGATGTGAACGCAAAGGGCAGAATGACGATTGATGAGAACACCTTTAAAAATTCAGATATGTCTAAGGTACAGGGATTTTTTAAGAATTATGGTTCTTCCATTGCCACCAACGCATCACTTGTAGACTATTATATGACTACGCAGGCGAATGCAGCCAATGGTTATACGTCTGGCGGAACTTATAATGTGCAGGGAAATGCCCGTTATGCCAGTGCGGTATAATTAATTGTTCCTAAAAGGATATAAAAGGAGGATGCAAATTTTGCATCCTCTTTTTTATACCTGTTTTTCTATTATTTATTGCGCCGGCCCATATGTAAAGGTAATGGAAAGAGTTTCCATATGGCTGAGGTCTGCATTGTCTACAATGACGGGTGAAACATTGGAAATATTGCCGTCGGCAGTGCGTGCTTCGGGGGGAACTGCAGTAACCCATTCATTAAAAATATTCACGCGTGTACACTTCTGGTCGTCAGAGGTGGTGTAGGGGTCTGCCGTAAGCGTATAAGGCTCTCCGTTTATCGTAAGCTCTGTGATGGTAACAATATATCCCGGGTAAAGAATTTCCCCGTTACCGATAGCAAGTGCGCAGAAAGCGGTTCCGTTGGCATATCCTCCGCCGGTTTTTGTAAAGTCAAGACTTACGGTATAGGTGCCTTCGCCGGTAACTTGCACGTCCGTTGCTATCAGTCCGTCTGTTTTGGATTCAGGGTCATACGCGTCGCCGACACTGTACATAATGCCCCAGTCGCTTGAGTTAAACATAATCCATGCAACAGCAGTGCTGGTATCCTCCGCATCAAATTCCGTATCCTCAAACTTGCTGACAGCATTCGCCTCGGCGGTTTCAATGGCGGTCTGTGCCGTAGTTTTAATTTCCTCCTCTGTCAGGGAAGCCTGTGCAGAGTAGCGTCTTGCCAGGAAAAGATTTGCCACATCCTCGTCTATCATTTTAAGCTCTGTTCTGGCGAACAGGCTGCTGCAATCCCAAAGCATGGGGCAGTAACCATACAAATCACAGTTGTAAAGGAAATTACTTAAAAAGTCACAGATATTGTCTTTAACAGTGCCGTCGTTCCGCATTGCCACAGCGTATTCACCAATAACAACGCCATATCCTTGCTCGGTAAATTTACTCATCATTTCGAGCAAGGTGTTCTGTTCACCATAATTTCTCTTTGTACCCCATACGGAAAGACTGGAATTGCCGCAGTAGCCCCATGGTGTATAATAATGTACGGAAACCATAAGCTTGTTGTTAGCAGAGTCCGTGGGCATGACAAAACGGTCGTCGCAGGTCTTTTGGATATCGGTGTTATATCCGGCAATCAGCAGAAACCGCTGTGCATTATTGCCGCCGGTACCACGAATGGTATCCACAAAGGTCTGATTGATAAGGTTTGTCATTTCAAAACATTCCTGCTCGGAAAGCGTACCTGAATCTGCAGCTACATCTACATCGTTCAGGCGGCTGCCCAGCTCTTCATTGGCGGACTCAAAAATCAGGTAATCCGAATATTCTTTATATCTTTCTGCAATCTGCGTCCACATGGATACATAGAGGTCCATCGCCTGCTTGCGGGTTTCCTCACTGGCAGAGCCAAACATACCCCACCAGCTTCCATCCCAGTGGTCATTGATAATGACATACATGTCTTCATTGAGGGCGTAATTGATGATTTCCTCCACGCGGTTTAAGTAATCTTCCCGAATGGTGTAATCGCCGCTTTCGTAATCCATTGCATTTGTCCATGCAACCGGAATTCTGAGGGAGTCGAAGCCGGCATTCTTCATAGCCGTAACCATTGCCTGTGTAGTAACCGGCTGTCCCCAGTAGGTTTCATAAGAGGAAACGGAAGCGGTGGTGCCAAAGGCAATGCGCCCGTAAGCTTCCATGGTATTGCCTAAGTTAATACCGTTGCCCATCAGGGTTACAAGCTCAAGAGAGGTAAGCTCCTTGCGCATATAACCGCTGTCCCATGTCTCTATGCCGTTGGCTGAAAGGTGCTGGTATTTTTTGTTGGAAGCGGCAAAAGGCCCTAGGTGGGCAAGCTTCATAACTGCCACAGTCAGACCAAAGAGACCGAGCACTCCGGCAGCAATGCAAATGATAAGGTTGCGTGATTTTGATTTTTTCATTATAACCTCGTTTCTGTGCGGTTACATAAAATGCAGCACCGCACTCATTATTAATTTCTAAGGAGTCATGATAATATCTCATCCATAGATTCAAACAGCTTATTGATATCGATAGGCTTTGCTATATGACCATCCATTCCGCAGGCAAGCGCTTCCCGTTTATCCTCTTCAAAAGCGTTAGCTGTCATTGCCAGAATAGGTATGGACGCCAGTTGTTTATCTTCAAGCTGGCGAATTGCTTTTGTCGCCTCATAACCATTCATAACCGGCATTTGGATATCCATGAGAATTAGCTGGTAATATCCCGGGGCAGACTGCTTCAGCATATCTACAGCCGCCTGCCCATTGTCGGCAACCTCTATTGACAACCCTGCCTCGCTTAAAATTTCCACGGCGATTTCCTGATTCAGTTCATTATCCTCAGCAAGCAGGATGCGTCCTGTGTGATGTTTTAAGGACTTTTGATTGGCGTCACTGTTATTATCTTCATTCGTATTGATAACAGAATGAAGACAGGAGGTCAGTTCAGAGAAAAACAGCGGTTTGCTGCAAAACGCTGCGACACCGGCTTCCTTTGCTTCTGCTTCGATATCAGACCAGTCGTAGGCAGTCAGCACGATAATGGGAACGTCGTCTCCTACTTCCTTTCGGATTCTGCGGGTCACCTCGATGCCATTTATATCAGGCAGCAGCCAGTCGATAATGTATACACTGTAGTTGTCCTTCCGCATGGCGGCCTGATGTGTGCGCAGTACGGCTTCTTTACCTGATAATGTCCATTCCGCGCGCATTCCAAGCTGTCCCAGCATATAGGTAACACTGTCGCAGGTGTTAAAATCGTCATCGACTACAAGCGCCCTGCAATTTTTTAATTCCGGTATTTCCTGCGGTGCTTTGACTTCAGAATTCAGACGGAAGGTAAAGGTTGTGATGAATTCGGTGCCTACATCCTGTTTACTCTTTACTTCAATCGTGCCGTTCATCATATCTACAATATTTTTGGTAATTGCCATTCCGAGACCGGTTCCCGGAACCCCGCTGAGAGTGGTATTTTTTTCTCTTTCAAAGGGTTCAAAAATGTGGGATACAAACTCTTCACTCATGCCGATACCAGTATCCTTCACGCGGAATTCGTAGCTGGCGTAGCCTGCCGATGTACAGGCTTTTTCCGTGACCCGTATGCTGACTGTACCGCCTGCGCCTGTATACTTAACAGAGTTGCTGAGCAGATTTAGAAGGACCTGATTCAGCCGCAGCTTGTCGCAGTAAATATCTTCGTGCATAACATCCACGGCATCCATGTAGAGTTCAAGCTGTTTTGCATGAATATCTGCCTGTAGGATATTGCGTAGTCCGTGAAGAATATCCGGCAGACGGCAGGGCTGTTCTTCCAGATGCATCTTGCCGCTTTCAATACGGCTCATATCCAGAATATCATTAATCAGACTCAGCAGATGATTTCCGGATGACATAATTTTCTTGAGATATTCTTCTACCTGCTCCTGCCGGTCAATATGATTCAGCGCCAGTGTCGTAAAGCCTACAATGGCGTTCATCGGCGTGCGGATATCATGCGACATATTGGAGAGGAATATGCTTTTTGCCTTGCTTGCCCTGTTTGCCTGCAGAAGCGCATCCTCAAGCAGGTTTTTCTTTTCCATTTCACTGCGGATTTCTTCATTGACATTGCGAAAGCCTAAAAGAATCCCCGGGTCTTCATCCCATGTACCGGCATACACGGCTCTCATCTGATAATATTTTATCTCATTGTTTTTATAAACGCGGTAATTGACACAATACAGCTTTTTGTCTGCCAGTTCTTTTTTCAGATTTTCCAGAGAAGCAGCCTGCCGGAGCATTTCTCTGTCGTCTTCATGGACGGAATTCTGTATATAAAGCGCCATGCTTTCCTGCAGGGATATTTTTTCAGTAAATAAAGAATTACCGGTTTTTCCGCTGCCGGCCTGAAGCGGAAATCCCATACCTGTATTGAGGTCGATAAAGCATACCAGCTTGTAGTCTATGCTCAATGCCTGAAGTAGTCTCATCTGCCGGTGTTCGTTCTTTTTTTCCTGCAGCTTTTGGGCCGTACAGTCTAAAAGGAAACGCTGGTAAAATAACTTGCCATTTTCTTTTAAGAGCTTAATATTGCCCATAACATGCAGTATTTCGCCATCCTTATGCTGTACGCGGTACTCTATGCTGACGCTGTCGCCTTCTTCCTTTAATTCCTGAATGGCTTCCTGAAGCTTTTCCCTGTCCTCTTCCATAACAGAAGCGGCAAACATATTAAAGCCTTCCTTTAGCAGTTCCTCTTCTGACTTGTAGCCCAGAATTTTGAGCGCAGCCCGATTGATACTGAGTATTTGGGCGCCATCCACCGAATGACAGATTACGCCGCAATCTATGGTGGTAAAAATGGTCTCTAAGGTATGATTCTTCTGCAGGATTTCCTGCTTGTAGATTCGCTCCTGTGTGATATCAATCGCAACGCCCACTGTTCCCATTACGCTTCCGTCCAAATCATACAGTGGGGATTTATAAGTTGTAAGTGTCCGGGTGCCATCCTTGGTTTTGATGGTTTCTTCAGAGATACAGGTCTCCTTTTTGCGCATGACTTCCTGCTCCGACTCGATGCATGCAGGGTCATCCTGCTCCACATCCCAGATATAGGCGTGTCCGCGTCCCTCTACTTGTTCTTTTGTCTTATTAACCGTTTTACAAAAGCTGTCATTTACTTTTTCGTGAATTCCGTCTTTATCCTTATACCATATAAGGTTTGGGCTATGGTTGATGGTAGCGTCAAAATAATGGCTGGTTTCCCAAAAATCCTTACTCATTTTGCAAGTTTGCTGCCACCTTAAGAAACGGAAACGGATTTCGTCTTCTGACAGGGGATTTATCCAGATATCTTTTATTTCCGGCAAAAAATCTGTCAATAGGGCAACCTGCTCTCGGTCGGCAAGCAGAATCACCTCCGTTGTTTCACTTTTATAGGATAATAATGTCTGCAGGGTTTCCTGTATATGCATATTATGTAAATAAGCAAAAATCACATCTGCTTCAGCCGTCAAAGCTTTTTCCGGTTTGTCGCTTTCAGAGAATGTATGCGTAAAATGTGCAAGGGGGGACATTTGTCTGATAATTTCAAAATTGCTATTCTGATGACCTGTTAAATAGAAACGGATATGGCAATGGTACATATCAATTTCCTCCCGAACTGTTATTGTATTTACTAGCTTGATGCTATAGATATTATTATTTTAACAAGCGTGCGGGGTCGTGTCAACATTCTAAAAAAATGCCTGTTATAGCAATCTCCTATTGGCATAGGCATAACGGGTTGTGTATAATTACCTGTGAGAAATGTAAGAAATGAGGATA
>CAMWUP010000077.1 GCA_947177465.1 uncultured Lachnospiraceae bacterium | reverse complement strand
TGTTAAAGCAGGTGGCAATCTGTACTGTGCTGAGTCTGTTCATAGCCGTTATCCTGATTCAGAATTTCAGGGGCAGGACGATATACCGCGCCATCTTTTTCCTGCCGATTATCATGACCAGCGGCGTGGTTTATTCCATGGTCGGCAGCGCTGTGGGTTCGTCGGCGCTAAGCGGCACAGGCAATGCCTATCTCTACGGCGGCGTATCCATCGCCTCTCTTATGCGGCAGGGCGGCATAAGCCTCAGTGTTATCAATGTCATCATGGGGATTGTGGACAGTATTTTTGCCATGATTACCAACTGCGGTGTGCCCATTCTGCTTTATATATCGGGGCTGCAGAAAATTCCGGTGAGCGCTTATGAGGCGGCAAGGATTGAGGGTGCAAGCAGCTGGGATATTTTCTGGAAGATTACGGTGCCGAAGATATCGCCCATCATTTTCCTGAATGTGGTCTACAGCATTGTGGATTCCTGCACTGCCTACGGAAAAGGCAGCGAGGGCAATATCATGATGAAGGCGATTCAGGACATGGGCTTCGGACAGACGATGAAATTTGGTATGAGCGCAGCGATGGCGTGGATGTATTTTATGGTAATTGCCTTTTTCCTTCTGCTTTCCTATCTGCTGCTTGGACGGAAAGCCAACAAAATAGAGAATTAGGAGGTGGCAGAGTGCACAACACTTTAGTGAAAAAAGAGACGAAAGAGGAGCTGCGGCATAAGATGAAGGTGATAAAGCCCTTCCGTTATGTATGGGCAGTTTTGAGGCAGATTTTCCTTCTGGGGCTCAGCTACGTGGTGATGTATCCGATTTTGTATATGGTCAGCAATGCGTTCAAGCCCGTGGAGCAGTATTACGACCCCTCGGTTATCTGGATTCCCAAAAGCCTGACGCTGGAAAATTTTAGGATTGTGCTGATAGTCATGAACGTTGGCGAAGTGCTCTGGAATACTTTTGTCATCGAGCTGCTTCCGGCGCTGATTTCCACCGCGGTCTGCATGATGGTGGGCTACGGGCTGGCGCGGTTTCAGTTCAGGGGAAAGAAGCTGGTGCTGGCAGGCGTTATCTTAACGATTATTGTGCCTGCGCAGACCATTTCTACCTCATTGTACACCAGCTACCGGTATTTTGATTTTCTGGGTATACTGGGCTTTTTAAATAAGCTGACCGGCGTGGTGCAGACGCCAAACCTGATTGGTACGGCGTGGGTAACGATTCTGCCGTCGCTTTTAGGAGTCGGGCTGAAAAGCGGAATCTTTATTTTCATCTATATGCAGTTCTTTACGGGACTGCCCAAGGAGCTGCAGGAGGCGGCGGCAATCGACGGATGCAGCGCATTTGGCACATTCTTAAGAATCATTGTGCCTACGGCGAAAAATATCATTATCTCCGTACTGCTTTTGTCGGTAGTGTGGAACTGGAATGACTATTATACGCCCGCCATGTTTATCCGCGTGAAGGACACCATTGCCACAGCGATGGCAAGCTTTCAGGACAAGCTGGCAAATATACACAATATAGGCAGCGGCATAGACAGCATCCAGACAGCCAACACCCAGATTCAGGCAGCCTGCCTAATCGCAATCGGACCGCTCATTATTCTGTATATATTCCTGCAGAAGCGGTTTTCAGAGGGTATCGAAAATTCCGGTCTGACCGGCATATAAAACAATTTATCAAAGGAGGATTTTTTATGAAGAAGAGAATGCAAAAACTGACAAGCCTGTTGATGGCAGCTTCCTTGTGTCTGCTTACGGCGTGCGGGGGCTCACCCAGCCAGAATCAGGGAAATACGTCTGGCTCGAATCAGGGAAGCACGCCTGTTTCTGATGAAAATAATACGACACCATCAGACGGCAGCGGACAGGGCAGCCTGGATTTCTTAAGCGATGCAGAAGGACTGCCGGAGACATTGGAAAATCCCAATATCACGATTGTGTATTGGTACAATCAGGACCAGTATAGGTATGATACATCCAAGAATGAAAATGTATATGACCCTGTTCTGGAGGCAATCCCTTATTTTGAAGAGAAATACGGCGGCAAGGTCAATGTGGTTTATGCAGCGTGGGGCGATATGCTGGAAACTGTGCTGGCACTGCAGAAAGCAGGCGATGCGCCGGACCTTTTTGAAGTATTTGACGAAAGTATGTACAGCGTGATTCTTTCGGGTGTGGTAAGTTCGCTGGATGATTTGACAACGGATGCGGACTACAGCTACTACAGTGTGGACAAGAGCCTGTTCTCCTGGAAGGATTCTGTGTATGCGATTCCGTTAAAGCCCTATGCTTTTTACATTATGTTTAACAGGGACTTGTTTGATTTGGAAGGCTTAAAGGCACCGGATGAGCTGTTTGCAGAAGGGAACTGGAACTGGGATACCTTTAGGGATTCCTGCAAGAGCCTGACCAAGACGGTGGATGGGGAAACCTCACAGCTCGGCTACGGCTCCTATGGGGATACGATTCTGTCCTTTATGTATGCAAACGGCGGCTCTCTGCTGAATGTGGACACGGCAAACGGCACGATTACGTCCAACCTGAACGCTGTGGAAACCCAGAATACCTTGAATTACCTGATAGATTTGAAGGACAGCTTTGTATATGGCGACGATATGTGGGGATGGTTTGACAACGGTACGATGGCGATGATTCGAGGAAAAGAATTTCCGGTAGATTTACCCTTTGAGGTGGGTATGGTGCCTTTCCCCACCGGCGACGACTATGATGGCAAGAATCTGGTGGTTTATCCGCAGGCGATGGCAGTACCTACCGGTGCAAAGAATCCGGAGGGCGCGGTAGCTTTTATGAGAGTTGTGAATGAACTGCAGAAGGAAGTAGGCGACCAGAAGGAAGCGAACCGCATCGGACAGGAAAATTATGACATGATTTATGCGGACGACGTGAAGCTTGTATATGCATATGACAAATGCTTAAACGACGTCAACACGACGATTGCCACAATTGTAAATTACATTAACGACGGCGTACCTGCAGCTACGATTGGCGCAAACATGGAGCCGGAAATCCAGTCTCAAATCAATCTGATGCTGGGCAATTAACAGATAAAACAGGAAAGGTACAGGTATAAAATGGAAAGAGGCATTTATTTTGACGGATGGTACAGGGACAATCACTGCTACCATCCCAGCCTCCCATTCCGCAGTATGCAGATGGTGGAGGATTTAGAGAAGTATAAGGCGACGATTTTAGTCTGGTCAGCTATGGGAGGGGGCTCTATTTCCCTCCCTTATCTGGAAAATGAAGCGTTTGGCGAGCTGGATCCCAGGCTGCGTTTTTACGGCTACATGAATGATTCTGAATTTATTCAGGAATGTAACAAGCGCGGCATCAAGGTCATGGGTATTGTGTTTGAGGTGCAGGGCTGGGAATTTCCCGTTGTGGTTTCCGAGGACGGTAAAAGCATGAGACAGTTTAACGTCATTCGGGAGGGAGAGGCAACAGATTACTATGGCTTAAATGAATTTTCCGCAGGAAAATTCGACGGACTGTTCCGCACCAGCTTAAAGGATTACTATCCGGATGGCATCATCAACAGCGACGGAGAAAGGGTGACAGCGCTGCAGGAGGAAGTGGCGGCGAGAACCTTCCGCGGCGAGCCTGTCCATGCGCAGTGGGTGGAGGTAAAAGGCCATTCCAAGACCTGCTATCAGACCTGCCGCAACAATCCGGTCTGGCGGGATTATTTAAAACAGATTATCAAGCTGCAGATTGATGCGGGCGTGGCGGGTATCCAGTTAGACGAGGCGGAGCTTCCTATTACGTCCATGGGCGCCGGCGGCTGCTTCTGCAAGGACTGCAAAAAGCAGTTTCGGGCATATTTAAAGGAAAAGAAAGAAAACGGCACACTATCCTCCCTCTATGACGGTATCGATTTGGAGCAGTTTGACTATCAGGATTACCTGTTAGCGCAGGGCGTCAGCCATCCCAACGAATCGCCGATGTTCAGAGATTATTATGAGTTCCAGCTTCGGGCGGTAAAGAAGCATTTCACGGAGCTTGTGGATTTCGCGAGAGACTATGCGCGCAGGACACAGGACAGGGAAATTCTGGTATCCGGCAATTTCTTCAACTGTATGCCGGTTTACTATCCCTTCGAAAATACGGTGGACGTGATTATCACGGAAATGGAAAAGACACTGTTCAGACAGCCGCAGTGGTACCGCTATATCAGCGGTTTTTCAAACAGTAAGCCCGTGATTGTGGCGGAAAATCCCTATGGCGGCATCGTGCCGCAGCTTCTTGAGATGCTGAACAAGGGAAAAGGCTATGACTTATACAGGCTGCTTCTTTTGGAGGCTTCCGTGTATGGCTGCAATATGAGCGTGCCTTACGGCGGCTGGATGGGCAATACGATTAAAGATGCTTTTTATCCGCCGCGGGATGTGACGGAACAGGTACAGAATTTCCTCTATCATAACGACGCATGGTACAGTAAGGACAGCGGCGCGAAGATTATGGTTGCCTATTCCTTCCCCAGCTATTACTGGAGGGAAGTGACGAAGAGCGGCGGCGCAAATGAGCTGGTGGAGGACGAGAGTATTCTGTTTTACCAGTCGGTGGATATGGACAGCGAGGAGGCTTCCCGTCTGCCGTTTTGGGAAATCATCAAGGTGATGAGTGAAAAGCAGGTGATTTACGACGTCAGAATGTTCGGCGACGAGGACGTGCGTCCCGACAAGGTCAGCGCAGACGACTGGAAGCAGTATGAGATGGTAATTCTGCCGGAGTGCGATGTGCTTACGCAAAATCAGATGGAAGAGTTGGAAAGGTATGCGCGGGAAGGCGGGAAACTGCTGGTGTTCGGCAGAACCGCAGAAAACTGTCCAGAGTTTGCAGAGCGTCTTTCAGGCTGTGATAATGTCATTTTCTGTGACAATCCGGAATCCAGAAGAGAGGCAATGGAGAAGTTCGGTAAGGTATTCGACGAAATGAACGAGAGGATTGCGCAGGTTCAGGTAGCGGTTGAAGATGCGGAAAAGCAGAGCTTTGTGGGCGTGCACAGTCACAAAAACGGCAGCTTCTTTACCATTCATCTTTTAAATTATAACTACGACAGCAAAGAGGATAAGGTGCAGCCGCTTGCCAATGTGCACCTGTCGGCAAGACTTCCCGAAAATGCAAAAACCGTGCGCTGCACAAGTCTTGACGGAAGCGAACCGGAGTGCAGCATCAGTATGCAGGAGGGCAGACTTGACGTGCTGCTTCGCAAGATGCCGCTGTACGTAGTGATGGAAGTGCAGTGCGCGTGAAATAAGCGTAAAAGCGAATAGACTAAGTTCAGATGGAGGCAAAATGGAATATAACAAATTAGTCAGCGGAGAGGCGCTGAGCAAGGATAAATTTTTGAAGCCGAGTAAAGAGTTCGGTATCATGCCTTTCTGGTTCTGGAATGGCGAGATGAAGTATGAGGAAATTGAATATCAGCTTAAAGAGTATTATGAGAAGGGCTGCCCGGGACTGTACATCCATGCCAGATTCGGCGTGCGGGAGGAACTGGGCTACATGAACGAGGACTGGCTGGACAGGGTGAAATTTACCATTGAAAAGGCACAGGAAATCGGGCTGCAGATTTGGGTTTATGACGAGTACAACTGGCCCAGCGGTACCTGCGGACAGACCATCATGGAAGACCATCCGGAGCTGACGAATGTTTATCTGGAGCTGGTGGAGGGCGATTTGCCCGGACAGTTTTTTACCTTTATGGAGGGAACCGATTCCCGCTACAATGATTTGGAGCAGTCGGAGCCGGTATATGCCTGTGCGATTAAGCTCTCGGACATGGAGAATGGAAATTACGAGGTAGTTGACCTTATGCCTTCTCTTTCCTTTGATAAGGTCATTACCTGGGAAGCGCCCAAGGGTCCTTGGAAGCTGTTCTATTTTATTGAGAGAAAGAGCACCTGGTATGCGGATGTGCTGAATCCGGAGACGACCAAGAAGTTTCTGGAATACACGCACGAGCGCTACAAAGCAAGCCTCGGGGAGAATTTTTCCAAGGATGTGAAGGGCTTCTTTACTGATGAGCCTGCCATGCATTATTTTGAGGTGGGCAGGGATAATTTTATCATCCCGTGGACGAAGAAAATGTTCCGTATTTTCAGGGAGCGCAACGGTTATGATTTAAAGAAGGAGCTGCCGAAGCTGTTTTTCGACTGCGGCGGCAATACAGAGCAGGTGCGCTATGACTACTGGAGCACCCTGACGGACCAGTATGAGAAGGCATATTTTAAGCAGATTGCCGATTGGTGCGAGGATAACGACATGATTTTTACCGGACATCTGCTTTACGAGGAGTCCCTGCGCATGCACGCGAGGGTGGACGGCAATCTCTTCAAGCATCTGCGCAATTTTGACATGACCGGTGTGGATCACCTCTATCCCAGAATTGGTACGAGGGAGATGGAGAACGAGCACGTGGCGTTAAAGATTGCAAGCTCTGCGGCGCATCAGAACGGCAGTGTCCGTCTGGTTTCCGAATCCATGGGTGGTTCTTACTGGGACTGCACCATGGAGCGTATGAAGTGGATTGCAGACTGGGAGTATGTGCTGGGCGTCAATCAGTTTATTCCCCACGGCTTCCATTACACCATCGAAGGCGAGCGCAAGCGTGACTGGCCGCCCTCCATGTTCTGTCAGTTTACATGGTGGGAGCAGTACGGCATGTTTAACGACTATCTGACGAGGATGGGCTATGTGCTTTCCGGCGGCGACCATGTGGCGAAGGTGGCGATTTTGTATCCCATGAATTCTATCTGGGCAAATTACACGCCCCAGTGCCACAACAAGATTGGCGATACAATTGAGAATGATTTTAATTATATGACGGACAGGCTGCTGCGCCTCCACATTGATTTTGATTATATTGACGAGGATGTCCTTTGCGATGAATGTCGTATCGAGGACGGAAAAATCTGCATTAAGGGTGAAAAATACGAGATGCTGATGCTGCCTCCCTGCACGCATATCAAGGCGAAGACGCTTGCGAAGATAGAAGAATTTGTGCAAAGCGGCGGCAAGCTGGGTGGCGACGCCTTGCTCCCTTATAAGAGCATTGAGGGAGAGGCGGCGGATTTGGCGGAGCGCATCGAGGCTCTCTTCGGTATCAATCCCGTCAGCTTAAGGGACACATTCTTACAGAGTGAGGAAAAAGGGCAGAAGCTGATGGAGCGCAGCGTGGGCAAAGGCAAGGTAGTATTTGTCACAGGACTTGGGTATAAGGCGAACGACGACTGCGGCGCGCTTTCCCTGTTAGATAAAACGATGCGTGCCTGCGTGACGCCGGAAATCGAGATTGACAGCGAAGAGGTATTTTACCTGCACCGCGTAAAAGATGGAAAGGACTTATTCTTCCTGATAAATCCCGTGGAGGAGCCGGCGGATATCACGGTTGTCTTTGACGGAGCGCACACGCCTGAGGTGTGGGATTTGGAAAACGGCGGCATAGAGCGGGCGAAGGTATACCGCATCGAGGATGGGCGTACCGGCATGCATGTGCATATGGAACCCTTCGGCTCTGCATTATTCTCCTTTGCAGAGGAAATGGAAGCGGTGCATGCGGCCAAGTCTGATATTGAGATTGGCTCCCTGACCCTGACGGAGAACGGACATGGTAAAATAGAGGGCTTTGGCAGACTGACAGAGGACGGCAGTCTGACGCTTTCCGTAGACGGCGAAGAGAAGAAGCTGACGGTTCCTGCAGGCAATGTGCTGCCTGAAATTCTACTTGACGGTTCCTTTGCTTTTGCCATTGACAAGCCCAATTCCTTAAATACGGATGCGTGGAAGATGCAGTATGTAAAAGAGGGCGACGACGTGGCTGCCATTACATGTGGCAAAGCGGATTATACGGACTGGCTTGACATGCGCATGGGCGCGTGGGAGATGCAGCTTCCCATGGAGCGGGATGAGGATACCTATCCGGTGGATTTGTGGTATGTGACGAAGGTGCATGCCGATGTGGTACCGGAGGATTTGAAGCTGATGATTGACGGCTTCAAGGGAGCCGGTTATACCCTGTATGTGAATGGAACGGAAGTAAAGGATACGCCGGTCAGAAGTTATCTGGATGCGGAGATTTTAACCGTTCCCATGACGCCGTATTTTACCGTAGGAGAAAACTGGATTACTGTGAAGCTCACCGTGACAAAGAAGAGTGACGGCATGACGGATTTGCTAAAGATTATCGGAAGCTTTGCGGTAGAAGAACGGGATGGCATGGAGGTTATCGTACCCATGGTGGAAGCTATGGAAGCCGGTGACTGGACAAAGAAGAAGCTGCCGTACTATTCCGGCAC
>CAMWUP010000076.1 GCA_947177465.1 uncultured Lachnospiraceae bacterium | reverse complement strand
GTGCAGGACTGCCATTCGTCATATCCTGTGTATTGCCCCCGCCCGTTCCCTTTTTCAGTCTTACCTTAAAACGCATGATGAATCTCCTTGTCCTTTGCACCTCAATCAAGCAATTGCGAAACTCCGCCTGCTGCAAATCGAATTGTACAGATTGTATACTCCATAAGCAGACCCTTGCTTGCCGTCAGTACTTAGCTGCCGTGTTTTGGCAGCTTATGTACTGCTACGGGAAGCTCGGAGCGAGAGCGAGTCTGCGTTGGAGTATAGAATCTTTACAATGACACTTGCTGCATAACAAGTTTCGCAATTCCTCATACGTCTTAATACATGGTTCTGGAAGCGATTTCTCTCTGCACATCCTTTGCCAGCGTCACAAACCGCGCCGAAAAGCCGCCTACCCGCACCATGATATGTCCGTAATTCTCGGGATGCTCCATTGCGTTGTACAAATCGTTTTTCCCCAGCACATTAATCATCGCCTGCTGTCCGCCGTTCTTAAAATAGGTTCTTAAGAGCTGTTCTGCCGTCTCCCTGTTTTCACAGAAAAGGTCTTTGGAAAAGGTCATGTTCTGTACTGCGCCGGCATGAATATCCGTTTTCAGCTTCACCAGCGAATTGAGCATGGCTGTCACGCCGTTCACATCGGTGCCGCCCGCCGGATTGTTGGCATTCGCCATAGGCTCGCCCGCCTTCCTGCCATCCGCCGACGCGCCCGTAAAACGCCCCAGAACAGTGTTTGCCTCATTGTTGATGATAACCACCAGATAGGAATGAAGCTTTGTCAGGCTCTTTAAATCCCTCACCGTGCTGCACACAAACTCATGGAAATCCATCGCAAGACTGTCCACTCCGTCCATGTCATTTCCGTATTTCTCTTCGTCCAGAAGCAGCCTGCGCACATCATCATACCCCACAAAATTGACGCGCAGCGCGTTTAACAGTGTTTCCCTTGCAATCAGCTTTTTGTCATATACCAGACTCTTTATGGCATACAGGCTGTTCGTCGTGTTGATATTGCCGTAGGTCTCCAGCGTGCCGCCCAAGTAGCGTACGCCGCCGCTAAGCAGCCCTTTATTGCGCTCCATACAATCCTTCATCAGCATACTGATATATAAAAATGCGCCTGTTTCCCCGCATTTGTCATATTCCATCTGTTCCTGCCTTGCCAATGCTTTAAAATAGTAGACAAGCTGCTTCTTGTATGCTTCATACAGCTCTTCAAAGGTATCAAAATCCGTCAGGCTGCCCAGCCGCAGTCCCAGCTTCTTGTCATCCCATATGTCATAGCCGTTAAAAAGCGTGACCTCCAGTGCCTTTAACAGATTGATAATACCGTTTGGAGAGCCTATGCTCTTTTTATTCAGCACATATTCCCCGCAGCCAAAGAATACGTAATCCTCCGCATCCTCATAGGGCACTTCAAATGCCTTTTGCACAGCCGGAATGTTGACGTCGTCATTGTAGAGCATCGGATAGATTTTTCCCTCTCCGATAACCTCCAGCGCTTTTTTCATCAGCGCCGGATTCTGTCCTTCATAAAATCTAAGGGACAACTGGGGCTCTGCTTCCGCCACAATGCGGGAGGCTTCCATGGCAAGCAGGGAAAAACGGTCCGCCGCAGGCTCGTTGTGCCTGCCCCTGCCGCCTATGATAATCCTGCCGTGGAAGACCGTCTTTCTTTCATCCACCAGTCTCCACAAATCACAAAGATAGTCCAGAGCCTCCTGCTCTGTCAAAATACCCGCATCCAAATCACTCTCCAGAAAATCTCCAAGGTAATCGTCCATCCTGCCGTAATTCAACACGCCGCTTATCAGGCTGTAGAGCCACGTAAGCTGCAGCGCCTCCAAAAATGTTTCCGGCGTCTTATGCGCTATCTTATACAGCGCGTCTGCAAGCTTTTCCTGTCCAAGCGCCGCTGCCTGCTCTCCATATGCCTCACAGACGCGGGACAGTGCATCCAGGGCAATCCCACATGCCTCGTACAATTCAGTTCCTTCTCCCCGCGCTGCGGCGCGCTCCGCATAGTCCTCCGTCATCTTTTTCATACCGGCAAGACCAAGAGAAAGAAGCTTGTCATAATCCATATAAGCGCCCACCACCCTGTAGAGGGGGAACGCAACCTGTGAGTGCTCCCAGTAAATATCCTCCGGCATGGCATTTCTGACGTCCTCCGGATAGGACTGCCTGAGCTGGTATCTGGTCTCCTGCGTCTTCCAGTATTCCAGCAGACGCTTTACCTCTGCAGTCTGCTCCTCTGAAGCGCCGTCCGCCGCAAGCGCTTCCATAGCGCGCGGCTCGTCATAAAAATAGCCGACGCTCCTGCCTAAGAGCGGCTCGTTGGAAAAGCCCACCGGCAGCACGCGCTTCCTGCCTGCCACACATTCTCCCGCATTTATCGGCAGAAAGGCATATCGGCTCATGACCTCCACACACCGCGCCTCCCGCATAGCCGCGCTTTCTCCCTGATTTTCCTGATATACCCTTGTAAACTCTGTTACATATTCATAAAATGTCATCTTTCCCTCTTTTCTGTGCCGCCTGCCGCAACGTAATGAAAGATTTTACTTTTCCGTCTTATCTCCCGTTTGCCTGTCGGCACTGTTATAATTGACAATTCTAAAAAACTATATTATGATAAGATTGATTAAACGTTTACCCACCGTCGCATATCCTGTATATGTGGCAATAAATTGTGAAAGAAGGTATCTCATGGGCATGTTATTCGATATCCAGCGCTGTTCTTATCATGATGGTCCCGGCATCAGAACCACCGTTTTCTTTAAGGGCTGCCAGTTAAGCTGCGTATGGTGCCACAATCCGGAATCCTTCTCCATGCAGCCACAGCTAAGATACATCAGCCATCTTTGCACGCACTGCGGCAGATGTGAAGCTATCTGTCCTGCAAAAGTCCACACTGTGACAAAAGATACGCACCATGTAGCGTTTGACACCTGTCTCGCCTGTGGCAGGTGCTGTGCTGTCTGTCCCGCAAAGGCGCTGTCCATACTCGGCTTTTCTATTTCTGCCGCACAGGTCATGGACATTGTAAGAAAGGATAAGGCTTACTACGATACAAGCGGCGGCGGCATTACCCTTTCCGGCGGCGAACCAACCCTGCAGCCGGATTTTTTACTTGAAATCCTTTCTCTTGCCAAAAAAGAAAACATACACACCTGTCTGGAAACCAACGGCTATATCAGAAAAGACGTCCTTGAAGCGCTTCTGCCCCTGACGGATTTGTTTCTGCTGGACTACAAGATTTCTTCACCGGAGGAGCTTTTTTGCTATACCCATGCTTCCGGAGAGCTTTGGGAGCACACCCTGCACCGTCTGGATGAGGCGGCAAAGCCCGTCTGCCTGCGCCTTCCCATGATTCCGAACATCAACGACACCCCTGCGCACATTACAGACGCTGCGCGCTTAAAACAGCGTTTTTCCTGTATATACAAGGTAGAAATCATGCCCTACCACTCCCTTGGCGCTGCTAAATGGGATCAGCTTGGCATGTGCTATTCCTTACAGGGACTGCCCGACGCCACGCCGGAGCAAAAGGCACATTGGAACACCATGCTTGACTCCGTCAACGTTCCCTAAAACACGGCGCCTGTCTTTCCTTTTCCAGCACCTGCTTTTCTTCCGTATAGGGCCAGCCTGCTTCGTCCCAGTACAGCTTTTCCATGCAGAGCACTCTTTTGGTGCCGCCGTCCTTCAAAAACATATGCTGTCTGTCAACCGCATGGAGCACAAGCCATATTTCTCCCTCGTCATCCGTCAGAAAGCTGGCGTTGCCGGGACCGATAAAACGACCTTCTTTGTCCCGCGAACCGCCCACCACCAGCAGTTCTTCCCCATCCTTCGTCTCTTCCGTCACCGGAAGCCCTCTTCTGTCCACATAGGGACCGTACAGGTTTTTACTTCTTGCGCACACCATATGATAGGACGTGTTCTCTCCGTCCGTACAGGTTCCGAGAGAACCAAGCATGTAATAATAACCATTCCGACGGATAACACACATGCCCTCATACCCGGGCGTCAGCGAAGCAGCCGGACCACTCAGGGAAAGTCCGTCTTCGGAAAGGGGAAATATACAGGTTCCCTGCTCGTAATTACCGCAGATAAGATGCCATTTTCCCGCCTCGTCCTCCACCGGAAAAGGGTCGATTGCCCAGATTCCCAGTGCATCCTCGGGGCGTATCATACAGCCTGCATCCGTGAAGGGTCCTTTGGGCGACCTTGCAAAAGCGCGTCCAATCCGCGGTTTACCCTCCCCGTCCATCAGCGTATAATAGAGCACATAATTATCCTTTATCCTTGCAATTTCACAAGCCCACAGCACATCTCCGCCTTCCCAGGACGGACAGGCAGAAAATACGCTTCCCTCGTAAGTCCACTGTACCATATCCGCCGAACTGAGTATGGGAATCTGCGAAATGCTTCCATCCTCCCAGATATCAGGCGTTCCATAGCAGTACACCCGCCCGTCCTCTGCGCGGATAACGGAGGGGTCAGGCACAGATTCCTGCCATATGGGATTTTTATACATAAGACATTTCATATTTTTCTACTTCCTTCCACTTCTTCCAGCCGTAAATACCGGCTCCTATAATACCATTTTCCTGATTTACATTGGAATACAGAAAACGCAGGTTTTCCGCAGGATAGGGCTTTCGTGTATGCTTATATATATTCTCTTCTAAGGATTTCAGCGGAAACCCTTCCATCTGCAGCAGCCCGCCGCCTAAAATCACGTAATCAGGGTCTAAAATATTGATTTCCGTGGCAACGGGTATGGACATTGCCTCTACCTGTGTTTTAAGCTCCGGCGTATCCCGATATTTCTTGTAGATGTCCCGAATCCTTGTGCCGGCAAATGTTCCCGTGCACAGCTCCTCTAAACACCTGCCGCCGCCTATCGGCTCGATGCAGCCAGTGTTGCCGCAGCCGCAGACCGTGTCTGCATGAAGCTGGGGAATATGCCCCAACTCTCCTGCAACGCCGTTCCTCCCATACAGCAGCTTCCCGTTCATATAGATACCGTTTCCGATTCCCGTTCCAAAATAAACGCCGATTACGGTAGATTCCTCCTCCAGCCGGAAGGAAAACAAATCATAGAGCAAAAGCAGATTGACGTCTCTCTCCAGATAGACGGGAAGCGCGAGCCTCTCCTCTAAAATATCCGCCACTTCCAGATTGTCCATGCCTTCAATATTCGGCGTAGACAGCAGCTTTCTTCTCGTACGGTCGATTGTGGAAGGAAAACCCAGAGAAACTGCATTTATCTGAAAATCTTCCTGATAGGTCTCCCGATACTCTTCAATCAACTGCAGCAGCCCGTTCATAAAGCCTCCCTCGGCCAGCCCTGCGGTTGCCAGTATCTGCTGCGCATAAATCTCATACTCTCTGTCCACCAGACCAATTCTGCAGTTCGTTCCTCCGATATCCAGACATATGATTACCTCTTTTTCCATCTCCTCCGCCTCCTTGGTTAATCGTTTTCTCACGTTTCCAAAAGAAAGAGGTGCCGACACCTCCTTCTACAGACTATTCAGCTTTTCCTCTGGTCGATTCTCTTGGAACCAAATATACAGGCACCTTAATCACGTCCTGTTCCACCTTTTCCTGCCGCATAATGCTGAGAAGCTGCTCTACCACGCGCGCTCCCATTTCATCCACCTGCTGGTGAATGGTTGTGATAGGCACTCCGTTAAACGCGGTCACGGAAATATCATCGTAGCCCACCAGCTTTACATCCTGCGGAATCCGATACCCGCGCTCTGTCAGCGCCTTGTAACAGCCGATTGCCAGCCAGTCCGACGTAGCAAAGATACCGTCGTAGGGAAAGCTTCCCTCATCCAGCATGCGCACCATCTCTTTATAGGCGGCGTCATAATTGAGCTGTTCCAGATAGATTACATGGATATCCGCCGCCTCGAGACCCTCCCGCAGCAGCGCCTTAACATAACCCTCAAAACGCTCCACATAGCCCGATATCTTCTTGCGGCTGGTCAAAAGCAGTATCCTGCGGCAGCCGCAGTCCAAAAGCTCTTTTGTTGCCAGATACCCGCCCTGTATATTGTCACTCTCCACCGTGCAGTAATTTCCCAGCGCCTCGTCCGGAACACGGTCGATAAAAACCGTCGGCAAATCCCTGATTGCATCCTGTAAGTCCGATACGCCTCCCGACACATAAATCAGGCTGCAGACATTCTGCATAGCCATCATGTGCACCCGCTTGCGCTCCTGCTCCTCATCCTCATCCGTGTTGCACAAAAAGGTTTCATAACCCTCTTTAAAGAGATTTTTTTCAATCTCATATACCAGCTTCATAAAAAATTCATTGGTGATGTCCGGCACAATGATACCCACATTTTTCATCTTCTGCGTGCGGAGCCCCTTTGCCACCATATTCGGGACATAATTGTTTGCCTTGATAATATCCATGACCCGCTTTTCCGTTTCCTCAGAGTAACGTCCGTTCTTGTTGATAATTCTGGACACTGTTGCAATGGAAACTCCCGCCTGCTTTGATATATCCTTTATGGATATGCTGTTTTTCATTTTTCCAACCACCTTTTCGAAAAAATCCCTTTTTACAATTATATCTTTAAACTACCGCAAAATCAAGGTATTCTTCCCCACCTATACGCAATTTGAGTATACCTCCCAAATAATATCACGTTCTTTTGCAGAAAGCCGGTAAGAAGGGTTGCTCAGCCTTTCATATAAATAAACTGCCGCCTCTCTCCGGTTTATTTTCGCCGGCGCCGGATTGACAAAATCATGGAAATTATCCACCGCTATTCTGTGTACTGCTTCTTTGGGAAGACCAATCCCCTGCACCTGCTTATCCCAGACGTCAAACCGCTGTGTGCTGCATAAGAAATCCTGCTCCATCTGGTTGACCACCGCCATATTATACGCCTCTTCTTCGCTGTTCACATTCACATTGTCCGTACCGTACTGTATTCTGTCCTGATATTTTAAGAAGAATTCCTTCCACAGTGCGGGCTTTGCCGTAAAAGAGAAATACATCTCCGTCCCCGCCGTGATATCCAGCCGCAGATTGGGAAAACGTTCCATAATCCTGCACAGCCTGCCGTAATCGTCCGCCAAAAACATAAAATGCGCGATACACACCTTCATTTTCGGGTATGCCTCCAGCATGGCAAGCGTCTCCGACAGAAGCTGCTCATAGGAGGGATAGCTGCCGTCCCCGTAAAAATATCCGCATGCTGCCGCCCACTCCGGAATTTTATCCCCCTGCCAGAATTCCGCAGGGTCGTTTACATGTGCAAGCAGCGGCATCTGCAGCTCGGAGAGCGTCCGGTACAGGCTCTGGTAGCGGGCGTCATTTTGGGCGTATCCGAGCTGCTTTCTCTCAGTCGGCTTGTTCTCTATCATCTTTATCCCGTCAAACCCGATACGCCGAAGCCTCTCCGCCTCTTTTCCGAAATCATAGGGAAAGCGGTAATGCAGTCCGCCAAACGCGTAATGTGCCGGTGAAAGAAGCTTGAAATAGATGGCGAGGGCATTCTGCGCCGCATCCCCCATCCCTTCCAGACTTAAAAATGCAGACTGCGTATAGCCAAGCTGCCGCTGCTTTTCCGCAAGCTCCTCCGTCTCCCTTATCCCGCCGTCCATCACATGTACATGTCCGTCAATCCAGTCTCTTCCGTCTGCCTGTCTCTGTTTTACCATTCTTCTGTCCTTTCCTGTGCTGCCTTTATGTCTGTGTCGGTTTGGGATATTCGTTGCATAAAAGGCGGTACGGCTCTTCGTCCTCCTCTATGCCCGGGAAGCGGCCCGGTGCAGTCAGAAAGCAGTTGTCCGTGCTGTCGTCATTGCACATGCTGACCTCACCCACAATCACGTCGCCGCATCCCTCCTTGCCCCAGAAAGCATGGTAAAGGCGCTGGGTATATGTGACGCTCTGTCCCGGGGAAAGCTCCAAAATCCCACCCGCGGGAAGCGTCAGCTTCACCCCGTCGGACACAATCTCCACATCCTTTGTCATGTCCAGCTTGTCGTCCTCTGTGGCACAGTAAAGCTGCATCACCAGAATACCGCCGCCCCTGTTTATAATGTCCTCCATTTTATACCAGTGAAAATGCATGGGCGTCACCTGCCCCTCTCTGGCCACAAGGATTTTTTCCGCATAGGGCTTTTTATAGGCTGCATTTTTCTGGTTGCCGTTGCGCAGCGTCAGCGCCGTCAGCCCGATTTTGTCAAAATCGCCGCAGCCGAAGTCCGTGATATCCCATCCGAGCTGATTGTCCCTGATTTCCTGACATTCCGCCCCCTTTGTCTCCCACTCTTCCTT
>CAMWUP010000075.1 GCA_947177465.1 uncultured Lachnospiraceae bacterium | reverse complement strand
GGTCTGCTTATGGAATATACAACATGCACAATTCGGGACTGGCAAATAAGAGTTTTGCAAACGCCTAAATTATAATGATAAAAAGGAGGAAGAGAAATGGCTATTTTGGTAACAGGAGGCGCCGGTTATATTGGCAGTCATACGGTGGTGGAGCTGCAGAACGCAGGCTATGACGTGGTGGTAGTGGACAATCTGAGCAATGCAAGCGAGGAATCCCTAAAACGTGTGGAAGGGATTACGGGAAAGCCGGTTTCCTTTTATAAGGCGGATATTTTAGACCGCGCGGCACTGGATGAAATTTTTACAAAAGAAGAAATTGAGACGGTCATTCATTTTGCAGGTCTGAAGGCGGTGGGCGAATCTGTAAAGAAGCCTTGGGAATACTACAATAACAATATCACAGGAACGCTCACGCTTGTTGACGTGATGCGGACGCACAATGTTAAAAATATTATTTTTTCCTCGTCTGCGACAGTGTATGGCACGCCTGAGCAGGTTCCCGTGACAGAGGACGCCAAAAAGGGCGAGTGCACCAACCCCTATGGCTGGACGAAGTCCATGTTAGAGCAGATTCTCACGGATATCCAGAAGGCGGATACAGAGTGGAATGTGATTCTGCTGCGGTATTTCAATCCCATCGGCGCGCACAAGAGCGGCAATATCGGCGAGAACCCTAACGGTATTCCCAACAACCTGATGCCCTATATTACACAGGTGGCAGTCGGCAAGCTGAAAGAGCTTGGGGTGTTCGGGGACGACTATCCCACGCCGGACGGCACCTGTATCAGGGATTATATCCATGTGATGGATTTGGCGTCAGGACATGTAAAGGCATTGAAAAAAATTGACGAAAAGGCGGGGCTGTGTATCTACAATCTGGGAACGGGCATCGGCTACAGTGTGCTTGATGTGATTCACAATTTTGAAGAGGCTACGGGGGTAAAGATTCCGTACTCCATAAAGCCGCGCCGCGCGGGAGACATTCCGGAGAACTATTCTAATGCTGAGAAAGCATACAAAGAGCTTGGATGGAAGGCACAGTACGGGATTAAGGAAATGTGCGAAGATTCCTGGAGATGGCAGAGTCAAAATCCGGAAGGGTATTGAAATTGTATAAATAATTCATAAACAGCAAAAACCACCCTTATACTTTGGCGAGTAAGGGTGGTTTTGTCAATAAAGTTTATTCTTTTTTCCTTATGCCACATACAGATACATAAAGACAAAATGGCATGCGCTTCCCGCGATGCAGAACAGATGAAAGATTTCGTGAGAGCCAAATCCGGCATGTTTTGCATTGAAAATGGGAAGCTTTAATGCGTAGATAACGCCGCCCACCGTATAAATCAGTCCGCCTGCCAAAAGCCATAGAAAGGCGGAACGGGGAAGTGTGTTGACAAGCTGTCCGAACACAAACACACAGACCCATCCCATCGCGATATAGATGATGGAGGAAAACCATTTCGGACAGTTAATCCACAGCGCTTTGACCAGCATACCCGCGATAGCGATGCTCCAAACAACGGTGAGCAGGGTATAGCCCTCTCTTCCGCCCAGCACAATCAGGCATACGGGCGTGTAAGAGCCTGCAATCAGGACAAAAATCATCATATGGTCTATCTTGCGGAATATCCGCAGGGACTTCCCACTCACATTGACCGAGTGGTACAGGGTGCTTGCGCCGTAGAGTAAAACCATGCTGAGCATAAAAATGCACATGGCAATAAAGTGTTTGCCGCCGGCTTCTGCGCCGGCCTTTATCAAAAGCGGAACCGCTGCAAAAAGCGCCAGCATCATACCGATAAAATGTGTGATTGCACTGCCGGGTTCCCGAATTGTAATGTTCATAATGTACCTCCTCTTTCAGAACTGTCTGAATCTATTTTCTGCAAAAATCTCCATAAAATACAAGCAACAACAAATAAATTGCAACATATAGTTTTAAAAACTATGTATCATTTGTTTAAATACTACAACATGAAATGAAAGATGTCAATAGAAAAGAAGAAAATAAATAATGACCGCTCACACCGGATTTTTTGCCGCTCACGCCATTTTTGGTCAGGTGCGTTACTTTTGTGATAGAATCTCTATAATCATAGGCTGTGACCGTTGCTTTACTGTCAGGCTGTGTGGAAAAGAAATGAAAATGGGAGGAAATGAACACATGAAAAAAAGGGTTTTAAGCATGGTGCTGGCGTGCATGCTGGCATTTTCGGCGGCCGCCTGCGGCAAGGATGACAGTACGCAGGGCGGACAGACCAGACAGGATGCGGCAGGCGGAACGGACGCAGCGCAGGACATGGAGAGCGGTACAGGCGGGCAGGAAGAGGACGGCAGTCAGCCGGTATGGGTGGAACCGGAAAAGGAAGAGCCGGTGATAGACTGGTCAGCCGTTGAGACCGCGCCGGAGGAAGATTTTTGGTTTACGGATATTACCGTCAGCGGGTTCG
This sequence comes from uncultured Lachnospiraceae bacterium, assembly GCA_947177465.1. Lineage (GTDB taxonomy): Bacteria > Bacillota > Clostridia > Lachnospirales > Lachnospiraceae > Acetatifactor. Next base: position 6,032 of record CAMWUP010000075.1, on the reverse strand, counting down.
AGGGGCTGGAAGTCAGGGCGTATTATGGAGAAGGAGGCGTGGTTAAAATTCCGGAATCTTATAACGGAAAGCCCGTTATCTCAATTAGGAAGGAAACTTTTCAGGATACGGAGGTGACAGATGTATATATCAGCGGTGAATATATCCGTATTGGCACCCGTGCTTTCGCGGGATGTGCTTCGTTAAGGAGCATAGTGATAATAGGCGGTGCAGAATCACTAATTAATGAGCGTGCTTTTGCGGATTGCGAAAATCTGACAAGCGTTGTCATATCAGAAGATATCGTAGAATTTTGGGGTTATGTATTTGAAGGTACGCCGTGGCTGGAAAACAAAAGACAGGAAAATCCGCTTGTGATTGTGAACAATGTTGTGCTGGACGGACAGCTTTGTACCGGTGATGTGGTATTGCCGGAAGGAATTGTTAAGATTGCCCCCTCGGCTTTTCAGGAAAATGAAAACATTATAAGCGTTGTGCTTCCTGACAGCATCCGCAGGATTGAAATATGGGCATTCTCAGGCTGTACTTCACTGAAAAGCATAAATATTCCCGATAATATGGAAAGCATAACAGGGATAGATGCCTTTAATGGCTGCGTGGAGGTTTCTGCTACTTATCAGGGGAAAACATATACGTTATTGGAGCTGGATAATTTGCAGAGCATTATCTGGAATCGGTGATTTGGAATCAATAGTGCTTTATGAGGAGGAAGAGGGAAAATGAAAAGAGTTTTTTGTATGGTGCTTGCGTGCCTGTTGACGCTGTCGGTTATTGCCTGCGGAGAGGGTACGAAACAGAATGAGAAAGCGGTACAGGGCGGAACGGACGCAGCACAGGATATGGAGAGCGGCACAGACGAGCAGGAAGAGGACGGCGGTCAGCCAATATGGGTGGAACCGGAAAAGGAAGAGCCGGTGATAGACTGGTCGGCCGTTGAGACAGCGCCGGAGGAGGATTTCCGTCTTTACACTGATGTTATCGCAGGGCATACGGGAGTGTGTGTTGCAGAATATCTGGGAGAGGGCGGCGTGGTAAAAATTCCCGCCAGCTACGACGGACTTCCCGTCATTAAGATTTGGAAGGAGGCATTTGCCGAAACGGAAGTGACAGATGTATACATAGAGGTGGAAGGACCTATTTTTATTCTTGAGTATGCATTTGAAAACTGTACCATGTTAAACAGCGTCGTGATAAAGGGGGATGCAGAATCGGAACTCCGCAGCAGAGTGTTTCAGGGCTGCACAAGCCTGACAAGCGTTGTGGTGTCTGAAGAAATTACCGGATTTGGTATTCTGCCGTTTACGGGTACGCCATGGCTGGAAAATAAGAAGCAGCAAAATCCGCTTGTGATTTTAAACCATGTGGTGTTAGACGGACAGCTTTGCACGGGCGATGTCATCATACCGGACGGGGTCATCAGGATTGCGGATTCTGCTTTTAATGGCAATGAAAATATTACAAGCCTTACGGTTCCGGACAGTGTGCAGCGTATTGAGACGGGGGCGTTTGCACACTGTCCGCAGCTGACCCGGGTATCCCTGCCGGATGGGATACAGACGATAGGCGGAGAGTATGGTTTTGCGGGCGATACTGATGTAGTCATTACTTATCGGGGAAAAGAATACACCTATGAAGAACTGGAAGAGTTGGTTGATCGGGTTTGGGAGGAGAATCATAATTAGTCTTCCTGAATGATATGAATTTCCAGATAATCAAAATCGACAGCTTCGATAAAATTATCCTGTGTAAAGCGCGCCTTGTCATGCCGCTTAAATTCCGTTATCGTGGAGTCCAGCCAAATGGGGCGTCCCAGGTCGAAGCGGCAGCAGACTTCGTCCAGCGCATGAAAAATCTTATGCGTGCGGGTGTCGTCGCTGCCGTCTTCGATAACGGTATCCTGTAACATACGGTTGTCTTTAAAAATTTTAGCCCATAAACGAAACATATGAAACCTCCATGTATGAAAAAGCAATCCGGCTGCCTCTGTGCTTTTTGCTTAATGGTATCATAGCAGAAAACCCTTTCTCTGTCACGCCTGCATAAATATATAATAATTCACATAAAATCTTAAAAATGTGTTAAATTATTGTATAAAATATACAAAGTTCCAAAAGTGTGTTATACTGTTACTAAAGTACTAAACGGAGCTCATGCAGTTAGGAAGTAAGGAGAAGGTTTTATTATGGAATGGAGCGAATGTGAATACAAGGACAACGGAATTGACAGTTGGAATGAAGTGAACCTGATTTACAGCGCGGCACTGAAGCAGGTACAGACGAAAATGGAGATTTTGAACGATGAATTTCAACATGTACACAGGTACAATCCCATAGAGCATATCAAATCACGGATTAAGACGCCGGAAAGCATAGTCAAAAAGCTGAAACGCGGGGGACATGAATCCACGATTGAAAATATGATAAAGCATGTCAATGATATAGCGGGAATCCGGATTATCTGTTCCTTTACCTCGGATATCTACCGTATTGCAGAGATGATTGCAGAGCAGAAGGATATTAAGATTTTATGTATCAAGGATTACATTACATACCCGAAAGCGAGCGGTTATAAAAGCTACCACATGCTGGTGTCAGTGCCGGTTTATCTTTCCAACAAGATGGTAGCGACCAAGGTGGAGATACAGATACGGACAGTTGCCATGGACTTTTGGGCGAGCTTAGAGCACAAGATGCACTACAAGTTTGAGGGAGATGCGCCGGAGCATATCAAAAACAAGCTGATAGAGTGCGCCAAGATGGTATCGGATTTGGATGCCAGGATGCTTTCCCTGAACGAAGAGATTTCCAGTCTGAGCGCCGGACAGGAAATCCGCTCATAAAATGAGGAGTGCCCCGATACATTGCTGTACCGGGGCTATTATGAAAAAATTTATCTATGTGTGCAATGGAATTAATACATTGACTACATATGTTAGTATACCAATGAATTATGAACAAACTATGAATAAGGTGTAAAGAAAAGGTAAAAACTGCAAAAAAGAAAGACGCATTGCACGGAAGAAAATATGCAAACTGCACAAAAAATAATCGTTCTCGTTTTGTGTTGTTTTTTGTGATGGAAAATGATAAAATATAAACTGTAAATCATTGAATACGAATCGGAGAAGTACATTCAATATTTCCCAGAGGGAACGAAAGTGGTAATGGCATGGTTGGAGGAAAATGGATGGATACGTTTATGGATAAGCTGGCGCAGAGACTGAATGCCCAGGAAGTGATTAAAGCAAATACGGCGGCAGAGGCAGCGGAGCTTTCCCGATTGAAGGAGCAGAATGCACTGTATGAAGAGATTCTGCGTCAGGTCAAAGAAGAAGGAGAAAAGAGCGCGCTGTACGTGCAGAGACTGGAGCAGGGCGCGGCGAGAGCAGAGCAGAGCGCAGTCCGCGCCATGCAGAGTGCAGAGCGCTTGGAAGAAGAGCTTGGCAGAATGGAGCAGGACACTGATAAGCTTGGCAGAAGCGTGCTTAGGACGGAACAGAACACGGAAAATCTTGAACTGAGCGTAGCAAAGGCAGGACACAGCGCAGCGCAGATTGAGCAGAGTGCAGAAAAGCTTCTGCAAAGCTTTTCGATGGCAGAGCAGAACACGGAGAAAATAGAGCAGAGCACGGTGAAAGTAGAGCGCAGTGCGGCTCGGATAGAGAAAGATGCAGAGCGTCTGGAGGGTGCAGCAGCAAGGACGGAGCGCGGAGCAGGTACTTTGGAAGCTGCCGCTGTGAGGACGGAGCAGAGTGCGGCACAGATGCAGCGCAGCGTTGAGAAGCTGGAGCAGAACACAGAAAAGACCGAAGCTTTGATAGAGAGCGGAATGGCGAAGTTCGCAGAGCTGCAGGCGGCGGGCCGGAGTACGGAAGAGCTGAATACACTGCTGACCGCACTCAAGGAAGCGCAGGCAGAGCGTTTCGACCAGCTTACAGAGCATGTACACAAGGAAAATGTCAAGGTTTACCGCAATGTACAGGCAGTGGTGGTAGATGAAAATGCAAAGCAGAATGAGGCGGCAGACAAGAACACATCTTCCATGTCGGGCAGGCTGGGAGCAGTGCTTGGGATTTCTGTTGTAGCGCTGCTGGTATCGGCTGCTGGTCTTGCATTTCAGATACTGGTATATCTGCACATTATTTAACGGTATTTTGTTTAAACTCAGACATGTGTCTGACGATGGAGGAGAATTTTGGGAAAGCAGCTTTGGAAGCCGGGCAATATGCTGTATCCGCTTCCGGTGGTTATGGTGAGCGTTGCGGGCTTACACGGAGAAAAAAATATTATTACGATTGCATGGGCGGGAACTGTATGCAGCGACCCGCCCATGGTGTCCATATCAGTGCGTCCGGAGCGTTATTCCTATGGGCTGCTTCGGGAGACGGGTGAGTTTGTCATTAACCTGACCACAAAAGAGCTTGTCTTTGCCACCGACTATTGCGGTGTGAAGAGCGGCAGGGATGTGGATAAGTTTACCGAAATGCATTTAACGCCGTTGCCCGGCGAGGTGGTAAATGCGCCGTTGATTGCGGAAAGTCCGATCAATCTCGAATGTCGTGTCATAAAGGTGGAGCCGCTTGGCACACACGACATGTTTCTGGCAGAGGTGGCAGCGGTACATGCAGATGAAAAGTACATGGATGCAAACAATAAATTCCATTTGGAAAAAGCTGAGCCCATCGTCTACTCGCACGGCGCATATCTGGCGACGGGAGAGCTTTTGGGAACCTTTGGCTATAGCATTAGGAAAAAATAGGGAGCAATCCCTATTTTCTTTTTGGAAAATTTTACGAATCCTTATCGGGAGGGCGGAGAAAGCTGCCTCTGACAACGGCTTCCCTGCCGTATTTACTCCGTATGGAGTCGAGTGCAGCGTCCAGTTTTTTTCGTTTTTCGTTTTCCGGCACTGCGGAGGCGAGGTCAAAAAGTGAGAGCTGTACCGGCTCGTCCGCTGAGACAAGCTTTGAGGTACGAATTCCTAAAAGTCTTATGGGAGCGTCATCCCAGAGGGCGTCAAAAAGCGAGAGGGCAACCTGATAAATGGCGTCCGTGGACGCGGACGGTGCATCTAAAACCGTCTGATGGGATACGGACTTAAAAGAACTGTACTTGATTTCCACACAGACAAGACCGGCGGCTTCATGGGAAGAGCGCAGACTGGCGCTCACGGATTCTGCAAGGGAGAGAAGAATCCGCGCGGCTTCGCTGCGGTCTGTCACATCATGGCTCAGGGTCGTGGAATTGCCCACTCCCTTTCTTTTTGCAGGCTGATGCATCACAACAGAATCGTCTATACCGTTTGCATAATTCCATAGAAGCATACCGTGGCTTTTTAGATGAGAGGAGAGAATAGTGGGATTTGTCTTTGCCAAATCGCCTATGGTAATAATTCCCAGCTTTTTTAAGGTATCGACACTGGAATGTCCGCACATAAATAAAGAGGAGACGGAAAGCGGCCAGAGCTTTTTCCTGATTTCGTAAGAATACAGGGTATGCACCAGATTGGGCTTTTTAAAATCCGAAGCCATTTTAGCAAGTACCTTTTTGTCGGAAATGCCGATGTTGACCGTAAACCCGAAGCGCGAAGAGATTTCGTCCTTGATGGTGGCAGCGGCGCTTTCGGGGGAGGGGTAGAGATGTGCCACAGAGGTAAAATCCATGTAGCACTCATCTATGCTTGCCTGTTCGATTTCGGGGCAGATACCGGATAAATACTGCATCAGGGCGCGGCTTTTTTGCTCGTACATTTCATGACTGGGCGGAACAATGGTAAGACAGGGGCATTTGCGCACAGCGTTTACCACCGGTTCGCCGGTGACGATGCCGTAAGCCTTGGCAGGAATGGATTTGGCAAGAACAACGCCGTGTCTGCGGCTGATGTCTCCGCCGACGATGGAGGGAATCTGGCGCAAATCAACAGAATCTCCGGCGGCAAGCCGCTCGAGCGCAGTCCAGCTTAAATATGCAGAATTGACATCAATGTGAAAAATAATCTGCTCCATGACGATACCTCCTTGGTAATATTATATC
>CAMWUP010000074.1 GCA_947177465.1 uncultured Lachnospiraceae bacterium | reverse complement strand
GTTTTGACAAACATACAACTTACAGGCTGACGGTTCTTGATATTTGCGGTATTGCGGCAGGCGCGTCCCATAACGACTGCTTTCAACACCGTCTCCATGTCCTCCTCCAGTTTTTTGTCAATCCACGCGGCGTCAGCCTTCGGAAACTCGCACAGATGGATACTTTCCGGCGCCTCCTTGTCGATGCTCCGCACCAGATTCTGATAGATATCCTCCGTCATAAAGGGTATCATGGGTGCCGCCGCCTTGCTGATGGTAACAAGCGCAGTGTAGAGCGTCATGTACGCATTGATTTTATCCTGCTCCATGCCCTTTGCCCAGAAGCGCTCACGGCTTCTTCTGACATACCAGTTGCTCATATCGTCCACAAACTCCTGCAGCGCCCTTGCCGCCTCGGGAATCCGGTAATGCTCCAAATCCGCGTCCACTTCAGCCACAACGGTATTCAGCTTGGAAAGCAGCCATTTGTCCATAACGGCAAGCTTGTCATATTCGAGTGTGTACTTCGACGCGTCAAAATCATCTATATTGGCATACAGCACAAAGAAAGCATAGGTATTCCAGAGCGTACCCATAAACTTGCGCTGTCCCTCCTGCACTGCCCTGCCGTGGAAACGGTTCGGCAGCCACGGTGCAGAATTGATGTAGAAATACCAGCGGATTGCATCTGCGCCGTAGGTCTCAAGCGCGTCAAACGGGTCCACGGCATTTCCCTTGGATTTGCTCATCTTCTGCCCGTTCTCATCCTGCACATGCCCCAACACAATCACATTCTCATAGGGCGCTTTGTTGAACAGCAGGGTCGATTCCGCAAGCAGGGAGTAGAACCATCCTCTTGTCTGGTCTACCGCCTCCGAGATAAACTGCGCGGGAAACTGCTTTTCAAACAGCTCTTTATTTTCAAAGGGATAGTGATGCTGTGCAAAAGGCATGGCGCCGGAATCAAACCAGCAGTCGATTACTTCCGGTACCCTGTGCATATCCTTGCCGCACTTCGGGCACTTGATTGTCACGGCATCGATGTAAGGTCTGTGCAGCTCCACCTTGGCATCCTCCGGATTGCCGCTCATCTTTGCAAGCTCCTCGCGGCTTCCGACACAGTGCTGGCAGCCGCACTCGCACTCCCAGATATTGAGCGGCGTACCCCAATAGCGGTTACGGGAAATTGCCCAGTCCTGTATATTTTCCAGCCAGTCCCCGAAACGTCCCTTGCCAATGGACTCCGGAATCCAGTTGATGGTATTGTTGTTGCGTATCAAATCCTCTTTCACCGCGGTCATCTTGATGTACCAGGATTCGCGCGCATAATAAATCAGCGGTGTATCGCAGCGCCAGCAGTGGGGATAACTGTGCTCAAACTTCGGCGCATCGAACAAAAGCCCCGCTTCCTCCAACGCTTTTATAATCATGGGGTCCGCTTTTTTCACAAAGGTGCCTGCAAAAGGTGCTTCCGCCGTCATATTGCCCTGTCCGTCCACAAGCTGTACAAAAGGCAGATCATAATTGCGTCCTACCTTGGCGTCGTCCTCGCCAAATGCCGGCGCAATGTGTACCACGCCCGTACCATCCGTCAGAGTGACATAGCTGTCGCAGGTCACATAATGCGCTTTTTTATCCTGCTTTTTGCAGATTTCCACCGCACAGTCAAAAAGCGGCTCGTATTCCTTGTATTCCAAGTCCTTACCTGTCATGGTCTCCAGCACTTCATAGGCCTTTACACCCTCTTCTGCATTCCCGAGTCTGCCGAGAACAGTGTCTAAAAGCGCCTCCGCCATATAATAGGTATAACCGTCCGCCGTCTTTACCTTCGCATAAGTTTCCTCAGGATTGACGCAAAGCGCCACATTGGAGGGCAGCGTCCATGGCGTCGTCGTCCATGCCAGAATATAAGCGTCTTCGCCCTTCACCTTAAAGCGTGCCACCGCAGAGCGTTCCTTGACATCCTTGTAGCCCTGCGCTACCTCCTGCGAGGAAAGCGGCGTGCCGCAGCGGGGACAGTAGGGCACAATCTTAAAGCCCTTGTAGAGCAGTCCCTTATCCCATATTTCCTTAAGCGCCCACCATTCGGACTCAATATAGTCGTCGTGATAAGTCACGTAGGGATTGTCCATATCCGCCCAAAAACCGACGGTACCGGAAAAATCCTCCCACATACCCTTGTATTTCCAGACGCTTTCCTTACACTTATTGATAAAAGGCTCCAGTCCGTAATTTTCTATCTGCTCCTTACCGTCCAGTCCGAGCAGCTTCTCCACCTCGATTTCCACCGGCAGTCCATGGGTATCCCAGCCTGCCTTTCGGGGTACCATATATCCCTTCATGGTACGATATCTGGGAATCATGTCCTTGATGACACGGGTCAGCACATGACCGATATGAGGCTTGCCGTTTGCAGTGGGCGGTCCGTCATAAAAGGTATATTCCGGTCCTTCTTTTCGGGTTTCCATACTCTTCCTGAATATGTCGTTTTCCTTCCAAAACGCCTCGACCTGCTTTTCTCTTGCTACAAAATTCAAATCCGTCGATACTTTTTTGTACATGGCTTTTTCCTTTCTTTTTTGATATGAACTGTTGTCTGGAACTAAAAAACCCCGTCCGTAAAAGGACGGGGCTTGAAACTCCGTATAACCACCTGTTACAGCATACGCTTCCCTCCGGCTTTATCTGTCCGGCAGAAGTTATATGGTTCCCGATAACGGCGGGACTCCGTCACGGACTACTGGGAAAAGCCTTTTGCCCGCGCGACTCGGAAGTGATATTCGGCAATCCCCTACTCATACCGGTCTTGCACCCTCACCGGCTCGCTGCAATTTTGAGAGACTGCTTACTGTCTTCGTCATGGTCTTTCTTATTCACAACAACAGAAGGCACGTAAAGCATGAATTCTGTTGTTTATTGGTAATTATATAGTGAGGATGCCACAATTGTCAAGAAAAATCAGCACCTGTTTATTTAACCCTTATACCCGGAAAAACAATATTGACCGGCATTTGAATAAATGATACTCTAAATATATTAAAAACGTAAGTTGGACAGAGTTGCTTTTCCACTTAATACTTACAAAATGGAGGAATGTAAAATGACATATGAAGAATTATTTTCAGGCGTGAAAGCCGAATTCATGAACGCTGATGTAAGCGGCGTGAATGAGCATCTGGCATATCAGTTTAATATTACAGGCGAAGCACAGGGGATTTTTTATGCAGAGGTAAAAGACGGAAAGCTGTATGTGGAGCCGTATGAGTATTATGACAGAGATGTCATGTTTACATGTAAAGCAGAAACATTGCTAAAAATTGCAAAGGGGGAACTCGACCCGGTTATGGCTGTCACCCTGCAAAAGCTGAAAGTAGAAGGAAATATTGACAAAGCGCTGAAGCTAAAGGGTCTGATTGAAAGCAAAAAGAAAAAAGGTTCAAAAAAATAATAACATAGTAGTAATTGGCGGCGTCCCCTTCCTCAAGACGCCTGCCTCGCCCATGCCCACACCGCCATAAAGCCAAACAGCAATACAAAAAGGACCACTGCCCCCACATACCTTGCCCTTTTTTCCTTGCGCATTTCTTTCCGCAGAGCCGCAACTGCATAGTGGTCTTTGGGCAGCGGCGCGAGAAGTTCGTCTACGAGCTGCTGCATGCCTTTTAAATAAGGATATTTCTCCGTCATGCCACCCCATCCGGTAAGCCCCATTTCCACCTTATCGTTCCCTATCCATGCCTCCAGGTGCAGCAATCCATCCTTATACTGATATTGAAAAAAACGGTTAAGCTGCGGAATACCTGACTCTATCCCTTGAAATTTTGACCACTCATAGTATACATTCCCTGCAAAGCTAATCTTTCTCTCAAAATGATTTACAGACAGAAAACGCTGTATGACGCTCTCCACCCATTCCTCCTGCAGTCCGAGCCGGATATCTTTTATATATCTCTTTTCCATTTTTATCCTCCTTCCAGCGCTGCTTTTTCTCCTGATAGAAATTGCAGCACCCATGCACCGTCCTATACATCAGCCGGATTCTCCCGCCCAGCCTGGAGAAACAATGCCGCCTGCCGGACAGGAAAACGTAATAGCCGCCACGGCACCGTCCTTTACCAACAGCGCCAGACAAACAGGCCGCGCAGCAGCCGTACCCAAGTCAATATCTGCAAGCATGATACAGTCAAACTGGTCAGACCACTGGTAGTCTTTGCCTCCCTCCTGCCAAGTATAACTGTGCGGATATACAGAGGTATCCCACCCCATATATACTATTTCCTGTCCCAGATAATTTCCCTCAAAATCCATGACCGCCATATTCGGATATTGTCCCAGAATTTCTTCCATTGTCATTCCTACCGTTATGCCGTTATGTAGTGAATAGCTGTCACTAAAAATGGCATACCCGAAAAACTCGGCTTCCTTATCTTCATCAAAATCATATTTCCCATAATAATATTCCACGCCCTCAATCGAGACGATATGCCAAACTCCTTCGGCTGCCCCCGGCAGCGTACCCCGTAGCTGCTGCGTTTCCCCCAGTTCTTCTGCCGCTGCAAAATCATATTCTTTGATTTCCGGCGTTACTGCCACGTCCTCTTTCGCAAAAGTCTGAATCATGACCGGCTCCTGCGTATCTTCATTTTGATTTCCTATCCCTGCTTCGCTATCCGCATTTGCGCCATTCTCACTGCCTGCCGCCGGATTTTCCATATCTTTTCCCGCATTATCTGCCCCACTGCTGCATCCTGCACAGAGTACGGCTGATAAGAGCAATGTCATAGATGCTGTTAAAATCTTTTTCAATTTCAATCCCTCCCGCTAGCTGTGCCGTTTTCTCAAAGTTACCGCACAGGATGTTATTTTTAGTCCAGCAAATACCCCGCTTCATAAGAACATTCTAAATAGCTAGGATTCTGGTAATAAATATCCGTTTGAAATTCAATCTCATTTCCAGCTTCTGCACAATCTTCAATCATAATACTATACAACTTTCCGATATCTGTATAACTGGGAATTGCATACTTACACCCTCTAATGGTATCAAAATCACCTTTTGGAATTTTATATCGCTCTATGATTTCATCGCTCACTTGCTCAAAAGAAAGACAATGGTTTACTTCTGCATCATATAATTGCTTTTCAATGCCTTCCCTTCCCAGCGCCGCCACGACAACTCCTCGCTTATTCTTTGTCCGACGAGCAATATATTCAATCAATGAACACACATAAAACAAATCATTTTTTTCTTTGTCAGTCATAAACAACCTCACTCCTGTCAAATATCAGACAGTTCAATGCAGATAATGTATGAAAACTAATTTGGTGTGTAGGATATTTAAACTCTGCCAACGTCCAAAACTGTTTTCGGTTTATCCTTCCTGTAAGAAAGTCATTCACATAGTTCCATATCGTGTCATTTGCCATCGGTCCTTCTACAATATCATATGGATGTGTTTCTCCACTTCTGCATTTTGCAATAAAATCCCCATGAAAAGTCTTTCGTATACCTCGACTTCCGCACTTCAGGAAATTCGACAATCTCGTTGCTTGCATGATAAAGAGTCATAATTTATGCACTTCCCCCTTCAACTAACCTGATAGTAGTATTTTACCATAATCATATCTTCGATTCTATCTAATATTTCTTAAAATTCCCTGCTGTCATGAAAACGCTCCGCCCTGAAAATTCTCCATGCACTTCACCCGCATACTACTTGTACAATTCAATCGGTTGATGTTATAATAACATAATGCATACCAATGGAGGGAACACGATGAGTTCAGCAAGAAAAAACGGACATTTATACCGTTCTCTACAATCCATGAGCGTTATCCCCCTGCTCGTTCTGGCATTGATTATCACCATATTCAGTTATTATGCGTTAAGAAAAGCCATGCACACAGAGGTGAGTATTGAGCTGCGAAATACGGCAGACAATGTTATTATGATGTACGATTTACTCTATCCGGGCGACTATCATCTGGAAGGCGGAGATTCTTCCGATTTATTCAAAGGAACGCAGCTTTTGACCGATGACCATTCCATTATTGACCGACTGAAATCAGATACGCAGATAGACATTACTATTTTCTACCAGGATACCCGAATCCTGACTACAATCTGTAATCCGGAGGGTGTTCGTATTACAGGCACCGGAGCCAGTGCTCTCGTCATTCAGGAGGTGCTTTTTTCAGGGCAGCCTCATTTTTACACCAATACCGAAATCAATAACCAGCGGTATTTTGCCTATTACACGCCCTTGCGCAACAGTAATGGCAGCATTGTGGGTATGGTCTACGCGGGCAGACCCAGCTCAGAAGTCGATGCGGTGGTTCGGCGCGCAGTTCTGCCCATTATTCTGATTGCCATATGCAGCATGATTGTTGTCAGCATCATTGCTTCCTCTTATACGCGCAGGCTGACAAATTCTCTGCAAAAAATACGCTCTTTTCTGTCCAAGGTATCCACCGGCAACCTATGGGAGGAACTGGATTCTGACGTTCTGCGTCGCAGCGACGAGCTTAGTGATATGGGATATTCCGCCCTCTATATGCAGCGCTCCCTCCGCAATCTGGTGGAACAGGATACACTGACCGAATTGAACAACCGTCGTTTTGCCGATAAGCATTTAAAACAGACACAGTTGAACGCCAATACCTACGGAAACCATTTTGTTGTCGCAATCGGCGATATTGATTTATTCAAGTCTGTCAACGATACCTATGGACATGACTGCGGCGATGTCGTGCTGAAGCGTGTGGCAGCTATCCTGAAAAATCATATGATAGGCAAAGGATTTGTCGCTCGCTGGGGCGGTGAAGAGTTTCTTTTTCTTTATGATACAATGGGGCTTGACGATGCATATGCCGAAACAGAGATTCTTCTCCACGAAATCCGCAGAATGAAAATAGACTACGAAGAGCATACCATACATATCACCATGACCTTCGGTCTTGCCGAGGGCGGCGTCAATACCAATATACGGGAGCTGCTGCAGAAAGCGGACACAAAGCTGTATGAGGGCAAAGAAAGCGGCAGAAACCGTATTGTAATGTAGCAAATTTATGACTGCTTTTCCTTGACGGCTCTATCAAAAAGTCGTATGATAAGTGCAGCATTTACAACTGTCTTGACAATAGAGAAAATGCAATTCACGCGCGTCCAAGCACGCAGATGGGAGCAAAAATGGATAGACAAAATCTTACCCTGCTGACAGACCTTTACGAGCTTACCATGATGCAGGGCTATTTCAAAAACAAAGACAAAAACGAAACCGTTATTTTTGATGCATTTTACCGCGCCAATCCAAATGGCGGCGGCTATGCCATCGCTGCCGGATTAGAGCAGGTTATTGATTATATCAAGCATCTGCGTTTTGATGAGGAGGATATCTCCTATCTGGCAAGCCTCGGCATTTTTGATTCGGAATTTCTGGATTACCTGAAAAATTTCCGTTTTACAGGCGATATCTACGCCATTCCTGAGGGCACCGTCGTATTTCCGCGGGAGCCGCTTGTCAAGGTTATCGCTCCTATCATGCAGGCACAGCTTGTAGAAACTGCAATCCTGACCATCATCAATCATCAGAGTCTGATTGCCACCAAAGCCTCCCGTGTCTGCTTTGCCGCACAGGGAGACGGCATCATGGAGTTCGGGCTGCGGCGGGCACAGGGTCCGGATGCCGGCATCTATGGCGCAAGGGCAGCTATGATTGGCGGCTGTATCGCTACCAGCAATGTACTTGCCGGACAACTCTTTGACGTACCTGTCAAGGGAACCCATGCCCATAGCTGGATTATGAGTTTTCCGGACGAATATACAGCATTTAAAACCTACGCTGATATTTACCCGAATGCATGCATCCTGCTGGTAGATACTTATGATACTTTAAAATCCGGCGTTCCCAATGCCATAAAAGTATTTAAGGAAATGCGCGAGGCAGGAATTCCCCTGACCTCATATGGCATCCGTCTCGACAGCGGCGACCTCGCCTACCTGTCCAAGAAGGCACGCAAAATGTTAGATGCGGCAGGCTTCCCTGACGCTATTATCTCCGCCTCCAACGATTTGGATGAGTATTTGATTGACAGCCTGAAGGTACAGGGCGCCACTATCACTTCATGGGGCGTCGGCACAAACCTGATTACTTCCAAGGACTGTCCGTCCTTTGGCGGTGTATACAAGCTGGCGGCAGTAAAGGGCGCCGACGGAAGCTTTATTCCTAAAATCAAGCTTTCCGAAAACAGCGAAAAGGTTACCAACCCCGGCAATAAGACCATTTACCGCATCTACGAAAAAGAAACCGGCAAAATCAAGGCTGATTTAATCTGTCTGGCAGACGAGCGCTTTGATGCTTCCGAACCCATGAAGCTTTTCGATCCGGTGGAGCCATGGAAAAAAACCCGACTGGAGGGAGGCACCTACACCCTGCGGGAGCTTATGGTTCCTGTATTCCAAAACGGCGAGTGCTGCTATACTTCACCGAAGGTAATGGAAATCCGCGATATCTGCCAAAAGGAGCTTCGTACTCTTTGGGATGAGAACAGACGTCTGGTCAACCCGCACAAGGTTTATGTAGACCTCTCGCAAAAGCTTTATG
>CAMWUP010000073.1 GCA_947177465.1 uncultured Lachnospiraceae bacterium | reverse complement strand
ATAAAAAGGTATAAGAACAAAAATTTCCTCTTGCGGGCTGTAAAAAAGTATGGTATCATTGTGAAAATTGAATAAAGAGAAATGCGAGGAAGAGGAGTAGTAGCTGAAAGCCGGAAAACAGAGAGCTGCCGTATGGTGCAAGGCAGCCGGAAGCGGACAGTGAACTGACCTTGGAGCAGCCGGTTGAAGGTTTTTCTGTGTAGGCTCGGACGGATTTCCCGCCGTATAAAGGGGAAGGACATGTCAGTGTCCCAGAGTGCATGGTTTTCCATGAAATAGAGTGGTACCGCGTAGAAAATACGTCTCTATAAAAATGCAGTCAGCATTTTTGTAGGGACTTTTTGTTTGGCAATATTCCCTGCAAAATGCAAAAAGATTTGGTAAAGCGGAATGTTTTGCGGAAAGGAAGGAAAAGAAAATGAAAGATGTCAGCGAAAAGTACAGGGAAAAGTATGCAAAGTCCTATTTCATGCCGCCGGTGGTGACTTACGACTGGGTGAAAAAGGACAGCATTGAAAAAGCGCCAATCTGGTGCAGTGTGGATTTAAGGGACGGTAATCAGGCTTTGGTGGAGCCAATGGGACTGGAAGAAAAGCTGGAATTTTTTGAAATGCTTGTAGAAGTGGGCTTTAAGGAGATTGAGGTAGGTTTTCCTGCGGCATCCGACACGGAATATTTGTTTTTAAGAGAACTGATAGAAAGAAATATGATTCCCGAAGATGTAACGATTCAGGTATTGACGCAGGCCAGAGAGCATATTATCCGCAAAACCTTTGAAGCGGTTCAGGGCGCGCCTCATGCGGTGGTACACCTTTATAACTCAACTTCTGTTGCGCAGAGAGAGCAGGTCTTTAAAAAGAGCAGGGAGGAAATCAAAAAGCTGGCTGTGGACGGAGCAAAGCTGTTGAAGGAGCTGGCGGATGAGACGGAAGGTAATTTTACCTTTGAATACAGCCCTGAGAGCTTTTCCCAGACAGAAGTGGACTATGCGCTGGAGGTCTGCAATGCCGTACTTGACGAGTGGAAGCCGGATAAGGCGCGCAAAGCGATTATTAACCTGCCTACCACGGTTCAGGTTGCGATGCCCCATGTGTTTGCGGCACAGGTAGAGTATATGCATAAACATTTAAAATACCGCGACGCGGTAGTTTTAAGCGTACATCCGCATAACGACAGGGGATGCGGTATCAGCGACGCGGAATTCGGTATTCTGGCAGGTGCAGACAGAGTAGAGGGAACCCTTTTTGGCAATGGTGAGAGAACGGGAAATGTGGATATTATCACTCTCGCTATGAATATGGTCTGCCACGGCGTCAATCCCGGGCTGGATTTTTCCAATATTACAAAGATACGGGAAAAATACGAGCAGTCAACCGGTATGAAGGTATATGAGAGAACGCCTTACACGGGCGACTTGGTGTTTACGGCATTTTCCGGTTCCCATCAGGACGCTATTTCCAAGGGAATGGCGTGGCGGCAGGAAGGAAAGAGCGGTGAAAAATGGACAGTTCCCTATCTTCCTATTGACCCCACGGAGCTGGGAAGAGAATATGAATCTGATGTAATTCGTATCAACAGCCAGTCGGGTAAGGGGGGTATTGCCTTTATTTTAAAGCAGAATTTCGGAATTTCTCTGCCGGATAAGATGAGGGATGAGGTGCGTGTCTGGATGAAGGAAGCATCCGATAAGGGACATAAGGAGCTGGCGCCTTCAGAAATTTACAGCATTTTTGAGGAACATTATATTTCCGCCAGACCCGTTTTTGATATTCCGGAATGTCATTTCAAACAGATGAACGGAATTACGGCAGAAGTAACGATTGAAAAGGACGGGGAAAAGCAGGTAATTGAAACAACCGGAAACGGACGCCTGGATGCGGTGAGCAACGCAGTGAAAAAGTATTTTGATATCAGCTATGAGCTGGCTGTCTATGAGGAGCATGCCATTTCCAAGGGCTCTTCTTCTAAGGCGGCTGCGTATGTCGGGCTGAACAAGGAAGGCGTGATTTACTGGGGCGTGGGTATCGATGAGGATATTATTAAAAGCTCTATTGCGGCGCTGGTGGCAGCAGGCAATAAGATAGTACAATCTGTGTAAGGGGATTTGCGGCGGATGACGCCTGCAGCATAGCCATAGGGTGGCGCTGCAGGCGTCATTTGTTATATCTTCCCTGCATTTCCTCATAAAATTTTCTAAAAAGTTGTTGACATCTAATGCGTGTTAGCATATACTAACTATGAAAACGGACAACTGCGTACAAAATCGCAGGATTTTCATACATACTTAAAAGAAAATATGTTTATGTACGATGTGTGGAGCGAGAGGAGAGATGAGTATGCCCTTATCAATGATAAAAGCAGGAGAACCGAGTGTCATCCGCAAGGTTGGCGGCAAGGAGGAGACAAGAAGGTTTTTGGAAAAGCTTGGCTTTGTAGTGGGCGGAGAGGTTACCGTGGTATCGGAAACGGTAGGCAACATGATAGTTAATATCAAGGATTCCCGTGTTGCTATCGGCAAAGATATGGCGAATAAAATTATAGTTGGATAAAAAGGAGAAAACATGAAGACATTAAGACAAATTTCATGCGGCGAGACCGTAAAGGTAACAAGACTGAACGGGGAAGGTCCTGTTAAACGGCGTATTATGGATATGGGAATTACCAAAGGCGTCGAGATTTATGTAAGAAAAGTAGCGCCATTAGGTGATCCTGTGGAAATCACGGTAAGGGGCTATGAGCTGTCTCTGCGCAAGGCAGACGCAGATATGATTGAGGTAGAATAATTTTTTTACACAGAGGTTAGTCAAAACTAATAAACACAAGTCAGAACAAACCGAAACAGAAAGATAAAAACCAGAAAGCCAATGATTGGCAGATAAAAGAGAGGTAGGATATGTCGATTAAGATTGCATTAGCAGGTAACCCTAACTGCGGAAAAACAACACTTTTCAATGCGCTGACCGGCTCCAACCAGTTTGTAGGAAACTGGCCGGGCGTTACGGTTGAAAAGAAAGAGGGTAAACTGAAGGGGAACAAGGATGTTATTATTATGGACCTTCCCGGGATTTATTCCCTTTCCCCATACACACTGGAGGAGGTTGTTGCCAGAAATTATCTGATAGGAGAAAGGCCTGACGCGATTTTAAACATTGTGGATGGCACCAACATTGAGAGAAATCTTTATCTGAGCACGCAGCTTATGGAGCTTGGGATTCCCGTGGTGATGGCAGTCAACATGATGGATATCGTGGAAAAAAACGGTGATAAGGTCAATATTGGAAAATTGAGCGAAAAGCTGGGCTGTGAGGTTGTGGAAATTTCTGCACTGAAGGGAACCGGCGTTGAGAAGGCGGCGCAAAAGGCAGTCAATGTGGCAAAGCAAAAGAAAGCAGCAGCCGTGGTTCACAGATTTGCATCTGAAGTAGAGGATGTAATTGCTGCGGTGGAAGCAAAGCTGGGAAGCAATGTACCGGAGGAGCAGAAGCGTTTCTTTGCCATCAAGCTGCTGGAGAAGGATGATAAGATTGCAGAGCAGATGAAACAGTCCATAGATGTATCCAAGGACATTGAAGGTCTGGAGGCAGCGATGGACGACGATACGGAGAGTATTATCACCAACGAGAGATACCTCTATATTTCTTCTGTTATTAAGGACTGTTATACAAAAGGCAGAAAAGAAAAATTGACGGTTTCTGATAAAATTGATAAGATTGTGACAAACAGATGGCTGGCGCTGCCGATATTTGCGGTAGTCATGTTTATTGTCTATTATGTATCGGTTACTACGGTAGGCGGCTGGGCGACCGATTGGGCGAATGACGGTGTATTTGGCGAGGGATGGAGCCTGTTTGGACTGGAAATCCCCGGTATTCCGGTACTGGTAGGAAATCTGCTTGAGGCCGTAGGCTGTGCCGACTGGCTTTCCGGTCTGATACTGGACGGTATTGTAGCCGGTGTGGGAGCCGTGCTTGGCTTTGTGCCGCAGATATTGATACTTTTTATCTTCCTTGCCTTTTTGGAAGCGTGTGGATATATGGCGCGTGTAGCGTTTATCATGGACAGAATTTTCCGCAGGTTTGGTCTTTCGGGTAAGTCTTTTATTCCCATGCTGATTGGAAGCGGCTGCGGCGTACCCGGTATTATGGCTTCCCGTACCATTGAGAGCGACCGGGACAGGAAAATGACGGTTATGACGACCACTTTTATTCCCTGCAGTGCAAAGCTGCCGATTATTGCATTGATTGCCGGCGCACTTTTCGGCGGCGCGTGGTGGGTGGCTCCCAGCGCTTACTTTATCGGTATTGCGGCGATAGTCTGCTCTGGTATTATCTTAAAAAAGACAAAGATGTTTGCCGGGGACCCTGCGCCCTTCGTTATGGAGCTTCCGGCTTACCATCTTCCCACTGTGGGCAATGTGCTGAGAAGTATGTGGGAGCGCGGCTGGTCTTTCATTAAGAAGGCCGGTACCATTATCCTGCTTTCTTCCATTTTTGTATGGTTTACTACCTACTTCGGCTGGATAGACGGAGAGTTCAGGATGCTCGATGACATGGAAATTGACCACAGTATTTTGGCAGGTATCGGAAATGTATTTGCATGGTTGTTTGTTCCTCTTGGATGGGGCGACTGGAAGTCTACGGTTGCAGCGATTACCGGACTTGTGGCAAAAGAGAATGTAGTCAATACCTTTGGTATTCTGTTTGGTTTTGCAGAGGTGGCAGAAGACGGTTCTGAGTTTTGGGGAACGCTTGCAGGAAGCATGACTGCAGTTGCAGCTTATTCCTTTATGGTATTCAATCTTTTGTGCGCTCCCTGTTTTGCGGCAATGGGCGCCATCAAGAGAGAAATGAACAATGCAAAGTGGTTTTGGTTTGCAATCGGCTATCAAACCATCCTTGCATATGCGGCTGCACTCTGTGTATATCAGATTGGAACACTTGTTTCAACAGGTACGTTCGGAATCTGGACGGTTGTCGCGTTCCTGCTGGTTATTGGTTTTGTTTATTTGTTGTTCAGGCCATACAGGGAAAGCAATACTTTACAGGTAGATACAAAGAAGCTGGTCAAGGTAAAAGCGAGATAAACGGAGGTCTGCCGAAGCTTTCAGACAGCATTTTGAAAAAAGGAGACTAATGTATGGGAACAATCGTAGTATTTGCGGTTTTGGCGGGTATTGTAGCTTTGATAGTGAGAAGTATGATTCGCAGAAAAAAAAGCGGAAAATCCCTACATTGCGGCGGCGACTGCAGTCATTGCGGCGGGCAGTGCGGACATTAAAGCTTTTTGGTTCATAAATTTAACTTGACATAAGAAAAAATCCATTTGATACTATAAATAATGCTGCCGACAGGCAGAACGGAAAAGAGGTATCAGGATGGAAAACAGAAAAATATTAAAAAATAAATACTATCTGTATATGACGGAATTTTTTGCAGGTATGTCCGTTATGGCAGTGGAGTTGGGAGCAAGCCGGCTGCTTGCTCCCTATTTCAGCTCTTCCCAAATAGTGTGGACCATTATTATCGGGACGATTATGATAGCAATGGCGCTTGGGAATGTCTGGGGCGGAAAAAGTGCGGACAAGAATCCGAATCCGGACAAGCTCTATATGCGGATTATCATTGCGGCGGTGTGGATAGCGGCGATTCCTTTTCTGGGGAAATATGTAATTCTCGCTATATCGGGTGTGCTGATACTGGCTGTAAACAACAATTTTCTAATCTGGGCGGCTTTTCTCGCCTGTATGGTTATCTTTGTATTTCCTCTGTTTTTATTGGGAACCGTGACGCCTTCCCTTGCAAAATACACAGTGGGCAGCTTGGACGACAGTGGCAAAACAGTAGGTACGCTGGGGGCGTTTAACACCATTGGCAGTATTATCGGTACCTTTGTTCCTACCTTCATCACCATTCCGGCGGTAGGAACTGCCGTTACCTTTCTTTTGTTTTCCGGTATTCTGCTGCTTTTAGGGCTGGTTTATTTTATCAGCACAAGGTTTGGGAACTCTCACAGGCAGAGGATTTCCTGCGGTGTGGGGATAGTACTGTTTGCGCTTTGCTGTGTGTTTGGAGCGGGCAGCCGCTTTGCTTTTTGGGAGAGCAGTCTTTTGTTTGAAGGAGAGTCCATCTATAATTATCTGCAGGTAAAGGAGGATGAGGACAGCATTGTTCTGTCCACCAATGTGCTTTTTGGCGTACAGTCCATTATGAAAAAGGATGAGTCTCTGACAGGCATGTACTACGACTATGCACTGGCGGCTCCGGTTATGGCGGGACTGGCAGAGAAGGAGGATGCAAAAGTGTTGGTGCTCGGCATGGGAACAGGCACCTTTGCAAAACAGTGCAGGCAGTATTTTGGCAGCATTTCGATAGAAGGAGTGGAAATTGACCAGAAAATTACAGATTTGGCGTGGGAATATTTTGCCTTGCCGGAGGATATCAAGGTAACGACTTACGATGGCAGGGCGTACCTGAACGCGATAGACGAGACTTATGATGTGATTATGGTGGACGCCTATCAGGACATTACCATTCCCTTTCAGATGTCTTCTGTGGAATTTTTTACTCTCGTAAAGGAACATCTTGCGGAGGATGGCGTCATGGTGGTGAATATGAATATGCACACGGACAAGGAGGGTAATATCAACCAACAGTTGTCCGATACCATAGCCTGCGTGTTTGACAGTGTCTATACGGTCAACGTTTCCGGTTCCACTAACAGGGAGCTTTTTGCAGCAGGAAATTCCGAAATTATAGAAGGTCTTAAGGACGAAGCGCTTAAGCTGGAGAACGCAGAGCTGCGGAATATGATGGTGTGGGCGGCGGAGAGCATGACCGTATATGAGAAAGGCGATTATCTGCTGACAGATGATAAGGCGGCAGTCGAGCTTTTGGGGATGCAGGTTATAGATGAGCTGATTCGCGATGAGCTCGGTTATTACAAGACGATATTTAAAGAACGGGGAATCAGCGGGCTGCTGGAGAGTATGTAGTCGGTAAAAATGTCTCAGGAAGAGCCGCTTTTTGTGGCGGACAGGAAAATCCCCGGAGCAGTAACTCCGGGGACTTCTTTGACATTCCTTTTACGTTTGAACTCTTTTGAATCTGTTCAGCTTCATTCATCTCATAATTATCATATAACAGCTTGACCCGAAAGTCAACAGGTTAAAAATTTTCTATGTTCTTATGCTGTTCATCAGGTGAAGTAAGGCTTCTTTTTGCGCCTTTGATAATGTACTCCATTTTGAAAAGAGTATGCGCTGCTCGTCTGTCATTTCTGTCATGGTAGTTCCGTCTGAAAAAAACTGTGCTAAAGTGATACCGAATGCCTTGCATAACGCTTCCAAGGTCGGAAGCGTCGGTGCGTTATTGCGGTTAAACATATTTGTAACTGTGGAATGTGAGAGATGGGCTTCCTTCGCCAATCGGTAATCTGTCCATCCCCGTTCAGCCATTAATTGCCGTATCTGTTTTTGTATATCCATAAATCTGCCTCCTATTGGTATCCATTATAGCACCCAAAATGGTAGTAAAGTAGCACGAATCAGTAGATAGAATATTTCTCAAAAGAGACATATGGAAATATAGAAGAATTACTGATATAATAAGGCTTCCGGTGATGGCAGACCGACGTAAAGTGAGGGAAAAAAGAGTATTTTTTAGTGATTTTAGCGTTACGGATAATTTGAAAATCAGTAGGAAGCATGCTAGAATATGTGAAAACAGATAGGGTATTTAAGGAAAACAGTCATGAAAAATGAAGGAAGTAAAAAAACAGCAGAAGACATGATGCAGGATTCTATTGCTGCGTCTGAAAAATTTTTATATCTTGGCGTGAAAGGCTCGGACACCATAACGATATGTATGCCGGACTGTTATGAGGCGGCTGTATGTGTTCTTGCCGCAAACAGAATCGGCGCAACGGTTACTTTTGTGGATAGTATGCTTCCGCCGGACAAGGTGCGGCGGCACTTAAAAAGATTTCATTCACCACTGCTGATTAATTATGATAAATCAATGGCAGATAACGCGGAATTGATTCGGAAGACAGATACGAAATACGTATTGACATTAAAGCCTCAAAATACGATAGCGCAACTGCAGGAAGAAAAAATTTCTTATGGAAATTTATTTATGCCGTCGGTATTTTCTCAAGATAAACCGCAGACGCACACCATGCAGGAAATCAAACAGCAATTTTTTAAGTGAAAGGAATGATTGACAAACAGAGTGTACCCAAGTATAGTTTGAAGCTGTACTTGGGTTTTATGACGCTCATATTCTTAAAAATTCTTAAAGTTTTTCCTCTTTATTTCATTGGAAGGCTTATTATAGTAAAATAAATACTGCACAAATGAAGCAAAGGAGCAGTACGCATGATAACCTACACAATGACTCCTGATGAGGAAATATACAAGATTTTGACAGAATTATATTATAAGAAAAGTACGACATACAAGAACCGGAAGAGAAAGCTGATTACGATAAGCATGATGGGTCTGATACTGGTGGCTATGAGTCTTTGGGGAACGGCATTAAGCGGAGGAGAAGATTATTATCTGTCTCTTACACATCTCCGAGCCCACGAGACTAGGCATGAT
>CAMWUP010000072.1 GCA_947177465.1 uncultured Lachnospiraceae bacterium | reverse complement strand
CTGCCAATCCGGTTGCCGCACGCAATCGCTTTGTTGACCGTGATAATCAGATTTGCCAGCTTCACCAGCTCCACCAGTATCTGTGACATATAGTTGACCAGCGCCATAACCGCGCCCTGCGTCAGAATCCCGCTGTCCACCTTAACTGCGCCAATCCACAAAAGCGCTATCGTAGCGCCATTGACGATAATATATGTGACAGGGTTCATAATGGCGGAAATTCTTCCCACGAACATCTGCATAAGCGTAAGCTTTTCGTTGCCTGCGTCAAACTCCTCTTTCTCTTCCTCCTCCTTGTGAAAAGCGCGGAGTACGCGTACTCCCGTCAGATTGCCTCTTGTAATGCCGAGTACCTTATCAAGCCCCGCCTGTACTTTTTTATAGAGAGGAATGGTTATCAGCATAATGCCGAACACCACCACTGAGAGCAGGGGAATCACAATCACAAACACCAGCGCCGCCCCCACGTCGATGGTAAATGCCATCACCATTGCGCCGAATACGATGAAGGGGGAGCGCAGAAACAGACGCAGCACCATGTTGACGCCATTCTGCACCTGATTGACATCACTTGTCATGCGGGTAATCATGGAAGCCGTTCCCATCCTGTCCATCTGGGAAAAGGACAGCTTCTGCATATGGGCAAAAAGCATATGCCGCAGCTTTGTGGCAAATCCCACCGCCGCCTTCGCAGAAAAATACTGCGCAGTAATGGAGCATACCAGTCCGATTACCCCGAGCAGTACCATCACAAAACACATGCGCCCCACATAACCCGTATCCCGATTGGCGATACCGACATCCACAATCAGCTTGACCACAATGGGAATCAAAAGCTCAAAGGACGCCTCCAGCATCTTAAAAAGCGGCGCAAGTACAGTTTCCTTTTTATAATCCTTTAAGTAAACAAGCAGCTTTTTCATGTTTGTATTCTCCGTCTTGATTGAAAATAATCCACACCCATCCTCATTTTTCTTGTCATTTTCTTTCCGCAATGCTATAATCAGGGCATGGGGACATAGCTCAGTTGGGAGAGCGGTGCGTTCGCAACGCACAGGTCACGGGTTCGAGTCCCGCTGTCTCCATTTTTTATTTGATGTAATATACGTAGTTTTCCTTTCTCACAGCAGGCTCTTTCGCCGGTTCTGCGGCATAGCCCAGCGCACAGTGTCCGATTCCCTCGTAATTGCCCTCAATCCCAAGCTGCTTAAGGAGTTCCTTTCCAAATTCCGATTCAAACTCTTCTTTTGCCCTGTGAATCCAAATACCTGCCACGCCAAGACTCTCCGCAGCATTTAAGAGATTGCCCATCACAAGGCTGCCGTCATACTGATATGTGCCGATTTCCTTATCGGCAAGCACTATCAGAATAACGGGCGCGCCGTAAAACGGGTCGAAGCCCTCCTGCCATCCGCCGATTTTCCGGTTCTCCTCTGCAATCTTATCCCGAACCTCCCTGTTCGTCACTGCAATGATAAGCGGCGACTGCTTTCCCATACCGGTCGGAGCATAGGTGCCCGCCTTGATAATCACCTCCAGCGTCTCCTCTGAAATCTCATCCTGTTTAAAATTCCTGCAGCTTCTTCTTGATTCTAACACCTTTAATGTCTCGTTCATATTTAGGCTTCCTCCTTCTGACCACCTTGCATACTCATTTTTCGAATTACACATTACAGAAGTCTTTCACGTATCTGCTTACGCGAAAAGCTCCCTCGCTTTTTTCATTTTTTCCACAATATCCACCCCAAACGGACAGCGGGTCTCGCAGCCACCGCAGGCAATGCAGTGGGAAGCATTCTGGGAAAGCGCCTGATAATGCGCCCTTACGGAAGCCGGAACCTCATCCTGCATGACTGCCAAATCATAGAGCTTGTTTACCATGGCTATATCGATATCCATCGGACAGGGCTTACAGTGGTTGCAATACATACACTTTTTGCTGTATGCATGCTGCGGCGCCGCTGCCAGCACACTGGCGTAATCCTTCTCTGCTTCTGTTGCAGTTTCATAGCCCACTGCATCGAGTACATGCTGCGGCTCGGAAAAGCCCGCCATAATGCTTGCCACCGCCGGTCTTGTCAGCGCATAGTGGATACACTGGACGGGAGAAAGCGCAACACCGAAGGGCGACGCCTTTTCATCAAACAGTCTGCCGCCTGCAAAGCCTTTCATGACCGTGATGCCTACTTCCTGCTGTTCGCACAGTCTGTACAACTCCGCCCGCTCCGGATTCATCCCCATCAGCGCCGCGTCATACTCTTCTGCAAAATAATCGTCAAGATTTTCCGTAGGCGGCATCAAATCAAACGCCGGATTAATAGAAAAGAGCAGCATCTCAATTTCACCGGAGAGCGCCGCCTTCTTTGCCACCGCCGGATTGTGGGAGCTAAGCCCTATGTGGCGGATAACGCCCTTCTCTTTCAGCCCGCGCACATATTCCAGAAAGGGACCGCTTACAATCTCGTCCCATTCCTTCTCTGAATCTACGTAATGAATCATACCCAAATCAATGTAATCCGTCTGTAGTCTGGCAAGCAAATCCTCAAACGCTTCCTTTGCCTTTTTAATATCACGGGTCCGCACATACTGTCCGTCCTGCCAGGTAGAGCCAATATGCCCCTGGATATACCATTTTTCTCTAGTCTCCTTAATACATTCCCCGATTGCGCTTCTCACATTCGGCTCGGACATCCAGCAGTCCAGGATATTAATCCCCTGCTCCTCGCAGAGCCTGATAATTGCTCTGCACCCTTGCGTATCCATCCGCTCGAGCCACTCCGCGCCGAGACCAATCTCGCTTACCATCAACCCTGTTTTTCCCAGTTTTCTGTACCGCATAAGCCACTCCTTTTTATGTAAGATTTTCCGTTCTCATTATTATACCAATTTCCCGCCAAAAAACCTATTACTATTTCAAAAATAATCAAAAATCAAAAAATCACGGCACAGCCCAATGGCTATACCGTGATTTCTCCTTCAAATACAAACTCTGCCGGCCCCGTCATAAACATCTGGTTTTGGCTTCTATCCCAGAATATTTCCAAATCTCCGCCCAAAAGCTTTACTGTAACCTGCTCGTCGGTCAGACTGTTTACCATACATGCTGCAGCTGCAGCGCACGCGCCGGTACCGCACGCTAAGGTTTCTCCGGTTCCTCTTTCCCACACTCGCATTTCTATAGTGCTTCTGTCAATCACCCTTACAAATTCCGCGTTGGTCCGGTTTGGAAACAGGTCATGATTCTCCAGCGCATATCCCAGCTTTTCTATTGCAAGGCCTTCCAAGTCCTTTGAAAAAAGAACCGCATGCGGATTGCCCATGGATACACAAGTCATGCGGTATTCCATGCCAAGCAGGGTAATCGGTTCATTTATTACACGCTCATGCGCAGACCGCACCTGAATTTTCTTTGCCGAAAATTCAGGTTCTCCCATATTGACCTTCACAAAAATCACTTTTTTGTCCTGTATGGCAAGCTTCAGTTCCTTTACCTTTCCAGCGCTGACAATGGTGATTTTCTTTTTTTTCGTAAGCCCTTTGTCGTACACGTATTTTGCCACACAGCGGATTCCGTTGCCGCACATTTCTGCACGGCTTCCATCCGCATTGTACATTTCCATCTCAAAATCCGCTTCCTCGGACGGATTGATAAAGATAACGCCGTCGCCGCCAACGCCAAAATGCCTGTCACTAAGCCTTTTTGCCAGCCGCGGCTTATCCGCCGAATCTATTTTTTCAAGGCTCCCGTCCACATAAATATAATCATTGCCGCATCCATGCATTTTTGTAAATTTCATACATGCATAGTTCCTTCACTTCTCTTACCATTACTATATGAGCAATTTCTCATATTGGAAATGGCTTTCATTGGAATTTACTATGCAAAAAATGCTTTTATAATTTCATCATCTCCAGCACCATAGCGGCGGTTTCCGTCATATTGGTCGCGCTGTCCATACTGCATTTCTGCAGATAGCGGTGCGCCTCCTCCTCCGTCATGTTGTTTCTCTCCATCAGAAGTGCTTTGGCCTCCTTTATCACTGCCTTTTCCTCCTGATTCCGCTGCTTTGGCAGGGCCCTCTGCCTGCGTCTGCGCCGCTCCTGATTTTCTGCCATCATGCCTACCGTACTGACAAGCTCATGCACCTTGAGCGGCATGGACAGACAGACGATATCGTTTCCGAGACATTCGTTCAGATGCTGTCCCGATGCCATCAGCAGCATCTCAAAGCCTGTCGGCAGAAGCTCATGCAGCTGCGAGTACAGCATATCCGCCATTTTATAACCGCATACCACAATACCGCCATTCAGCCCGTCCATCTGACTGACCGCCTGCGTACCCGTCACACAGACTCCCACCACATGAAAACCGTTCTTCACAAGGATATTCCGAATACTTCTGGCATTCTCCTGTTGTGGGAAAACGACTACAATGTTTACCACATGACCACCTCCTTTGTATTAAAAAAGATGGCGTCAGAACTTATACAAATATTCGTTGATTTCCCATTCCGTTACCTGCGAACGGTATTTGTGCCACTCTTCCTTCTTCGCCACAATATACTTTTCAGATATGTGCGTTCCCAAAACCTCCTGCACAAAGACGTCCTTTTCCATCTCCCTGATTGCCTCTATAAGCGTCCCGGGCAGCGCCTCAACACCAAGTCTCTTCCTTTCCTCCTTGCTCATATCCGCAACATTTTTATCTATACTCTCAGGCGGCTCAATCCGGTTTTTAATGCCGTCAAGTCCTGCCATCAGGCAGAGCGCCAGCGTTAAGTAGGGATTGGCGGAGGGGTCGGGGCTCCGAAGCTCTATCCGCGTATCCTCTCCAAAGGATGCCGGAATCCGAATGAGCGGACGGCGGTTTCTGGCGCTCCACGCCACATAGACGGGCGCTTCATAACCCGGAACCAGCCTTTTGTAAGAATTGACAAGGGGATTGGTGATTGCCGCCATTCCCTTTACATGACGCATCAGACCGCCGATAAACCAGTACGCTTCCCTGCTCAGCCCCTTTTCATCGCTTTCGTCCCTGAATATATTTTTGCCGTCCCGAAACAGGGACATATTGATGTGCATACCGGAGCCGCACACACCATGCTTCGGCTTCGGCATGAAGGTTGCGTGAAGCCCGTGCCTTTTGGCAATCGTTTTTACCGCAAGCCTGAAGGTCATAATATTGTCCGCCGTAACCAGCGCCTCGTCATACTTAAAATCAATTTCATGCTGCGCCGGCGCCGCCTCGTGGTGGGAGGCTTCTATTTCAAATCCCATCTCCTCTAACGTCATAATCATATCTCTGCGGGCATTTTCGCCAAAATCAATCGGTCCCATATCAAAATATCCCGCCTGCTCATAGGTAATGGTAGTCGGCAGCGCGTTTTCGTCCGTGTGAAACAGGAAAAATTCACATTCCGGTCCCACATTAAAGGTATAGCCCATTTTTTCCGCTTCCTTTACTGCCCGCTTCAGCACGTATCTGGGGTCTCCCTCAAAGGGCGTTCCGTCCGGTCTGCAGACGTCGCATATCATACGCGCTACCTTGCCCTGCTGGGGACGCCATGGAAAAATTTCAAATGTAGAAAAATCCGGATGCAGACACATATCAGATTCCTCTTCTCCCGCAAAGCCCTCTATGGAAGAGCCGTCAAACATACACTTATTATCAATCGCCTTTTCCAACTGACTTGCCGTAATTGCAATATTTTTCAGATTTCCGAATATATCGGTAAACTGCAGGCGGATAAACTCCACGTCTTCCTCCTTGGCAAGCTGCAGAATATCTTCCTTTGTATAACTTTTCATCATGATACCTCCCTGCCCGCGCGCTTCCTTGCACGCTTTTCTCGATTTCAAAGCTCTCCGTTTCAAGCTCACATTCTTTTTGCTGCAAAAAAGGACGCTCTTCTCCCTTAAGAACGCCCTTGTCCTGTTACATCATAACAATTTATTGCTTCTCTTGTCAATAGAATTCTGTGCTAACTCATTCCATTTATGCATATGGTATATAAAAGAAAAATGCAGGGATATTCTATGAGTTCTAAAACAAAAATTGTGGTACTCCATCTGAAGGAATTAATATACACAGGAATTTTCGCTGTATTGGGTATCCTGTTCATCGTCCTGCTCATCATCATGTTCCTCCCCCATAACAAGAAATCCGAAAAAACGATTTCTCCGCGCGGGGCCGGAACTGTTACCGGAAATGAGTCGGAGACAGACGGCAGAAACGAGTCAAAATCCATAGAAACCTCCTACATACCCGGCGTATACACTACCTCTTTGGTTTTAAGCGACCATACCATAGACGTAGAAGTCATCGTCGACCGTGACTGTGTAACCTCCATCCGTCTGGTGGATTTGGATGAAGCCGTCACCACCATGTATCCGCTGCTCGAGCCTGCCATTGAATCCATCGCCGGACAAATTTACGAGAAGCAGTCTCTGGATAACATTACCTATGCAGATGAAAACAAATATACCTCACTCGTCCTGCTGCAGGCAATACAGGCAACTCTGGAAAAAGCAGCCGCGGCAGCCGATACCGTCGAATAGCTTATCGTTTAAAGCTCCTCTGCCTGCCTGAGCCAGAGCGCCGCACTGGCGTCAGAGGGCATGCGTAAATCTCCTCTGGGAGAAACCGCAACGCTGCCCACCTTCGGACCATCCGGCAGGCAGGAGCGCTTAAACTGCTGGTTAAAAAACCTGCGGTAGAACATTTTAAGCCATTTTAGAATAACTTCATCTTCATACTGCCCTTTAAAGGAGAGCTTTGCGACACGGTATACCTTGGCCGGTTCAAAGCCACAGCGCAGCATATAGTAGAGGAAAAAGTCATGCAGCTCGTAGGGTCCCACCAGCTCCTCCGTCCGCTGTGCAATCACGCCATCCACGGGGGGAAGCAGCTCCGGACTGACGGGCGTATCCAGTACGTCCAAAAGAATTTCCGCGAGCTCCCTCTCCTCACAGGTATCCGTGTAAAAGCGAACCAGATGACGAACCAGCGTCTTAGGCACACCCGCGTTCACACCATACATGGACATGTGGTCCCCATTGTAGGTCGCAAAACCGAGAGCCAGCTCCGACATATCTCCCGTTCCAATCACAATCCCGTTTTCCTTGTTTGCAATGTCCATAAGCACCTGCGTGCGTTCTCTCGCCTGACCGTTCTCATAGGTTACATCATGTGTATCCAAATCCTGTCCGATATCCTCAAAATGTACCGTTACCGCCCGCTTAATATTGACCTCCCGCAAATCTGCTCCCAAAGTACGCGCCATACTGCACGCATTTTCATAGGTCCGATCCGTCGTACCGAAGCAGGGCATGGTAACCGCCACAATATTTTCTCTGGGGAGCTTCAGCATATCAAAAGCGCGTACTGTCACCAACAGCGCAAGCGTGGAATCCAGACCGCCCGAAACGCCGATTACCGCCTTTTTCACGCCTGTATGTTCAAGCCGCTTTTTTAAGCCATAGGACTGAATGGAAAGAATTTCCTCGCATCTCTTTTCACGTTCCGTCTTATCGGAAGGAACAAAGGGCATACAGTTAAAGGTTCTTTCCAGCGTCGTCTCCTCCTGCTTTAGTGAAAATGCAACCACTGCATATTCCTTGTCCGCTTTCTGACCAAAGGTTGACATACGCCTGCGCTCCGCGCGCAGTCTGTGTATATCAATGTCGGCATAGACGCTCTCGCAGGAAAAGCGTTTTGCCTGCGACAGCACGACACCATTTTCCGCAATTATATTGTGTCCGCCAAAGACCAAGTCCTGCGTGGATTCTCCCTCGCCTGCGCTGACATAAACATATCCGGCAAGAAGCCTTGCGCTGGACGACTTCACGAGCATCTCACGATAAATATCCTTACCCACCGTCTCATTGGATGCCGAAAGGTTGACGATAACCGTTGCACCTGCAAGTGCATGCGCCGTCGCCGGCGGATTGGGTACCCAGAAATCCTCGCAGATTTCACACGCCACCGAAAGTCCCTTTACCGCATCAGTTTCAAATAAAATGTTACAGCCGAACGGAACCTCCTCGTCCTCTATCAGTACGGTGGTCACGGCTTCTTCACCCGCCGCAAAATATCTGCCCTCATAAAATTCTGCATATACCGGAATGTGCATCTTAGGCACCATTCCCAGAATCATGCCATCCTGCAATGCCGCCGCCACATTATAAAGCTTTCCATCCTTTTCAAAGGGCAGTCCGACAAATACAAGCGCATCATGTCCCCTTGTAAATCCGGCAAGACCGATAAGCTGCTGCAGCGCCTCCTCCAGCAAAAGCTCCTGTAAAAAGAGGTCGCAGCAGGTATAGCCGGTCAGACAGAGCTCCGGAAACACAATCACCTTCGCACCCTTGTCATAGGCCTCTGCAAGTCTTTCTTTTATCTGCTCCGCATTATACTGCGGGTCTGCTACCCTAATCTTCGGCGTAACTGCCGCCACCTTAACAAATCCCTGTTTCATGGCATCCTCATTTCTGCATGTTTTTCAGCTCTTCTATGGAAAATTTATATTTTCTATTGCAAAAATCGCCGTTTACTTCAATCTCTTCGCCATCGTCAATCAAGGTCTGAAGCTGCACACGTCCAAGGC
>CAMWUP010000071.1 GCA_947177465.1 uncultured Lachnospiraceae bacterium | reverse complement strand
ATATCGTGGAGACCATCAACAAACTGATACGTGTAAGCCGTCAGCTTTTGCAGGAGCTTGGCAGGGAGCCTTCGCCGGAGGAAATTGCGGAGGAAATGAACATGCCTGTGGAGCGCGTGCGGGAGATTTTAAAAATCAGTCAGGAGCCGGTTTCTCTGGAGACGCCTATCGGCGAGGAGGAGGACAGCCATCTGGGAGATTTCATTCAGGACGACAATGTACCGGTACCGGCGGATGCGGCGGCTTTTACACTTTTGAAGGAACAGCTCGTGGAAGTGCTCAGTACGCTGACCGAGCGGGAGCAGAAGGTATTACGGCTGCGCTTCGGACTGGATGACGGCAGGGCGCGGACGCTGGAAGAGGTAGGAAAAGAATTCAGCGTGACCCGTGAGCGTATTCGTCAGATTGAGGCAAAGGCACTGCGGAAGCTGCGGCATCCCAGTCGAAGCCGCAAGCTGAAGGATTATCTGGATTAGGACAAGCCATGGAACTGTCAAAGAGATTGCAGGCAATAGCGGATATGGTGACGACAGGCAGCAGGACGGCAGACGTGGGCTGCGACCATGGCTTTGTATCTATCTATCTGTATGAACATAAAATTGCACCAAAGGTGTATGCCATGGATTTGCGGGAAGGCCCCCTGCAGCGTGCAAAGGAACATATAGAAGCAAAAGGATTTTCCGATTACATAGAGACGAGGCTCTCAGACGGTGTGGAGGCGCTTGCGGCAGGCGAGGCGGAGACTTTAATCTGTGCCGGTATGGGCGGACGCCTGATGGCGGAAATTCTGTCAAAAGGACATGAAAAAACAGCCTTAATGAAGGAACTGATTTTACAGCCTCAGTCTGAACTGCGGTATTTTCGAGCATTTCTGCGGCAGAGCGGATACGTCATTTTAATGGAAAATATGGTAAAAGAGGACGGAAAGTTTTATCCCATCATAAAGGCGGCATACGGTGGGGGAGCGGTATCTGCGGACAGTCTGTCCTGTGAGGCGCCACAGCGGATAACGGACAGCTTCGGACCCTGTCTGCTTGCGGACAGGCATCCGGTGTTGAAGGAGTATTTGGAAATGCTGCGGGACAGAGACGAGAAGATTCTGACAGGTCTTTGCAGTGCTGAAAAGGCAGGGGAGAAGATGTCTGTGGTATCCGGCGATGAAGAGACGGCGGACGGCTGCGGTGCGGACGCGCACAGGCGGGCGGCGCGGCGGCAGGAGCTGTGCGGGGAGCTTGCGGACATCGCATACTGTCTTACACTTTATGAAGCATAAGGAGGAAATCTATGAGGTGTACGGATATCATGCGCAGGCTTGAGGTGCTTGCTCCTTTGGGCTTTGCCGAAAAATGGGACAATGTAGGGTTGCTGGCAGGGCGTAGCACGAAGGAAATAAAAAGCGTGTATCTGGCGGTGGATGCTACTGATGAAGTGGTAGAGGAAGCCATCGACTCCGAAGCCGATATGCTGATTACGCATCACCCTTTGATTTTTTCTCCCTTAAAGAGCATTACGGCAGAGAATTTTATTGGCAGGCGGGTGCTCAGGCTATTGCAGGCGGATATCTGCTATTATGCCATGCATACCAATTTTGATGTGATGGGAATGGCGGACGCCGCTGCGGACGAGCTGCAGCTTTTGGACAGGCAGGTTTTGGAGATTACCTACGAGGATAACAGCGTCAGGGAAGGAATCGGGCGCTATGGAAGGCTGCCTAAGGTTATGAGTCTTGCGGAGTGCGCGGCATATGTAAAGGAAATCTTCCGGCTGCCTGCTGTCAGGGTGTATGGGGAGACGAATGAAAGGGTGGAGATTGCCGCCGTGTCCCCGGGCTCTGCAAAATCAGTGACGGCAAATGCTGTACAGGCGGGCGTTGACGTGCTGATTTCGGGGGATATTGACCATCACATGGGAATTGATTTGGTGGCACAGGGCATTTCGGTGATAGACGCAGGGCATTACGGTCTGGAAAAGCTTTTTGTGCCGTATATGCAGGATTATTTCAGGAAAAAGCTGCCGGAGATTGCCGTTATTGCAGCAGAAGAGAAGAGTCCGTATACGGTAATATAAAAATACATGGGAGGTATTGGAAGATGATTACACTGACAATCGAAGGGAAGGAAAGGCAGTATCCGAAAGGAACTACCTATGAAGAAATTGTAAAGGAGTACCAGCCGGCTTATGACAACCAGATTGCGCTTGTGGCGGTAAACGGCAAGATAAGAGAGCTGTTTAAGCGGGCGGTCAGAAGCGGTAAGTTGGAATTTTTTACATGGAAGGACACAGTGGGAAACAAGACTTATATGCGTACCGCAAAGATGATGCTGCTGAAGTCGGTATTTGATATAGCAGGGGCAGAATTTGCACAGGGCTGCAAATTTGAGTTTACGATAGGAAGCGGTTATTACGTTTCTACGGGAGCCCTTCCTGTGACAGAAGAACTGGTGGATAAGCTGAAAAAGAGGATGCAGGAACTTTCTGAGGCGAAAATGCCGATGTTAAAAAAATCCTATACCCTTGACGACGCCATGGATTTGTTTCGGGAAAAAGGGCTGGCGGATAAAGAGAAGGTATTTCAATACCGGAGAAGCTCTACAGTCAATATTTATGAGATGGATGGTTATTTTGATTACTATTACGGCTATATGCTGCCCAATGCGGGATACGTAAAATATTTTGACCTTGTTCCTTATAGGGAGGGCATGATGCTGCTTCTTCCTGACATGAAGAATCCCTGCTGTGTGCCGAAATCAAAGGAAAGCAAGCTTTTGTTTGAGACGTTACAGGAGGCAAAGAAGTGGGGGGATAAGGTAAATATTACAACTGTCGGAGAACTGAACGATGAAATATGCGCAGGAAATATTAACGACGTGATTCTAGTGCAGGAGGCAGAGCAGGAACGGAAAATCGGCGAGATTGCCAAAGAAATTGTAAGACGCGGAAATGTTAAATTTATTATGATTGCCGGTCCGTCCTCTTCAGGCAAGACAAGTTTTTCACACAGACTTTCCATTCAACTCCGCACACAGGGCATGACGCCGCATCCGATTGCGCTGGATGACTATTTTGTTGACAGGGAGCTGACGCCCAGAGATGAGAACGGCGATTATAACTTTGAGTGCTTAGAAGCGATTGATGTTGAGCTTTTCAATCAGGATATGTGCAAGCTGCTGGCGGGAGAAACCGTAGAAATGCCGACCTTTAACTTTAAAAATGGGAAGCGGGAGTACAAGGGCAATACGTTGAAGCTGGGAGCAGAGGATATTCTTGTGATAGAAGGGATTCACGGGTTGAATGACAAGACCTCCTATGCGCTACCCGATGAGAGCAAGTACAGGATTTATATCAGCGCCCTTACCAGCCTGAACATAGATTCGCACAATCGAATCCCGACTACGGATGTAAGGCTGCTGCGGAGAATGGTGCGTGATGCCAGAACCAGAGGCTCGGATGCCAAGAGAACGATTCAGATGTGGCCTTCTGTCAGAAGAGGAGAAGAAGAAAATATCTTCCCGTTTCAGGAGAGTGCGGACGCTATGTTCAACTCGGCGCTTATCTATGAGCTTGCGGTGCTGAAGCAGTTTGCGGAACCTCTGCTTTTCCATATCGGCAAGGGAGAGCCGGAATACTATGAGGCAAGAAGGCTGTTAAAGTTTTTGGATTATTTTTTGGGCGTGAGCAGTGAAAACCTGCCTAACAACTCCATCTGCAGAGAGTTTGTGGGCGGCAGCTGTTTCAGAGTGTAGACAGGGAAACACTAAGTGCTTCTCTGATAAAAGAGGGTCTGCGTGAACCAAATGGCAGCAGGAAGGACAGGTTTGACTATGGATATTACAGAAAACAAAGAGAAGCTTTCTTTGTACAGGGAGCGCGCCAAAGCGCTTGTGGAGAAAATGACGTTAGAGGAAAAGGTGTCCCAGACCCTGCACAGGGCGCCGGCGATAGAGCGGTTGGGAATTCCGGCATACAATTGGTGGAATGAAGCGCTTCACGGAGTTGCCAGGGCAGGTGTTGCCACGGTGTTTCCACAGGCAATTGCACTGGCAGCAACCTTTGACGAGGACTTTGTGGAACGGGTTGCGGATGCCATTTCAACAGAGGGCAGGGCAAAGTTCAATATGCAGCAGAAATATGATGACCGGGATATCTACAAAGGGTTGACCTTCTGGGCGCCCAATGTCAACATCTTCAGAGACCCGCGCTGGGGCAGGGGGCATGAAACCTTTGGAGAAGACCCCTATCTGACTTCGCGTCTGGGGGTTCGGTTTGTTATGGGACTACAGGGACATGACGAAACCTATTTAAAGGCGGCGGCGTGTGCCAAGCATTTTGCAGTACACAGTGGACCAGAGGATTTGCGGCACCATTTTGACGCAAAAGTGAGCAGGCAGGATTTGTATGAAACTTATCTTCCCGCGTTTCGGGCGTGTGTGGAGGAAGGTCATGTAGAGGCGGTTATGGGTGCTTATAACAGGACGAACGGAACACCATGCTGCGGCAACAGAGAACTGCTGATTGACATTCTGAGGGAGCAGTGGGGCTTTGCGGGACATGTAGTGTCGGACTGCTGGGCTATCCGTGATTTTCACAGCGGGCATGGAGTGACTCAGACGCCGGTGGAATCTGCTGCCATGGCAATGAATAACGGATGTGATTTAAACTGCGGCGATTTATTTGCCTATCTCTTAATGGGTGTACAGGACGGCAGAGTGAACGAGAAGCGTCTGGACGAGGCGCTGATTAACCTGTTTGCGACCCGTATGAAGCTCGGGGTGATGGAAGAACAGGAGCCTACTCCCTTTGATGAAATCCCTTATACAGTAGTGGATTCTGCTGACATGCGCCGTCTGAACGAAGAGGCGGCAGAAAAGTGCGTGGTATTGTTAAAGAATGAGAATCACCTGCTGCCGCTGGATAAGAAGAAATATAAGACCATCGGCGTTATCGGGCCGAATGCCAACAACCGTAAGGCGCTGATTGGCAATTATGAGGGAACGGCGTCGCGCTATATCACCGTACTGGAGGGGATTCAGGATTATTTGGGCGAAGAGGTGCGGGTGCTTGCCTCAGAGGGCTGTCATCTCTGTAAAGAGAAGGTGACAGGCTTAAGCAAGGGCAATGAGAGAATCTCAGAAGTCAAAGAGATTTGTGAACTGAGTGATTTGGTAATTGCCTGCATGGGACTGGACGCCGGTCTAGAGGGCGAAGAGGGCGACGAGGGTAATGAGTTTGCCAGCGGCGATAAGCCCAATCTTTCTCTGCCGGGGCTGCAGCAGGAGGTGTTGGAAACCATTGCTGCCAGCGGCAAGCCGGTAGTGCTGGTGCTGCTTTCGGGGAGTGCGCTGGCTGTAGGCTGGGCGGACGAGCATATTCCTGCTATTTTACAGGGGTGGTATCCCGGTGCGCAGGGCGGCAGGGCGATTGCACGTGTATTGTTTGGAGATAAAAATCCGGAGGGCAGACTGCCTGTTACCTTTTACCGGACAACGGAGGAGCTGCCGGAGTTTACGGATTACGCTATGGCGGGAAGGACCTACCGCTATATGCAGAATGAAGCGCTGTATCCCTTTGGATATGGCTTGTCTTACACAGAGTTTTCTTACGGAAGCTTATCTCTTTCAGTGGACAAGGTGACAAAAGCGGGTGTGGACATCAAGCTGACTGTAAAGAATACAGGTGTTATGGAAGGCACGGAGACCGTGCAGGTATACGTGAAAGCGCTGCCGGCTGCCGGCGCGGTAAATGTGCCAAACGCACAGCTTAAGGGAATCCGCAAATGCAGCTTAAAGCCAAAGGAGGAAAAGGAAATCTGTATCCATCTGCCGGTGGAAGCCTTTGCCCTGTATGATGAGGAGGCAAGACTGCTTGTCCATAAAGGCAGCTACCACATTTTCGTGGGAGGACATGGACCGGACGCAAGGAGCTGCAGGCTTACCGGAAAAGATGTGCTGGAGGCGGTGATTTCGGCGGAAGGATTTGTTTTGGAGGAGAGGTAAGCAAGGAGAGTACTGCTGCCGGAAAGCAATGCGACAGAAAAAACAATGCGGTGCTGCTCTTGGCAGGTGTACCTTTTTGTGTTACAATTACATGGAAATAAGTAGGACAAATAATCGCGGCTGCTTTTGCGGCTGAGGAAAGTCCGGGCTTCGCAGGGCAGGATGCCGGATAACGTCCGGTGGAGGCGACTCCAAGGCAAGTGCAACAGAAATAAACCGCCGGCACTTCGTTGTGCAGAACTACTGTAACAGCTTTGGCTGACAGGAGTTCCTTTCAGGGTTCGCCCTGATACGGTAAGGGTGGAAAGGCAGTGTAAGAGACTACCGTGTGACTGGTAACAGCCATAGCCATGTAAACCCCATCCGAAGCAAGACCATATGAAAACAACAGGCTTGCCCGGCCTGTTTTCAGGTAGGTCGCTGGAGGCTTTCGGCGACGAAAGTCCAAGATAGATGATTATTCGTGACATAACCCGGCTTATCGTCCTGCTTATTTTAAAAATCCAGTAAAAAACGGCTGAAAAGCGCGTATTTACTGGATTTTAAAAAAGAATTATCACCGAAAATAATTATACAAAAATACGTAAAAACATGGGAAATAAAATGCGGTTAGCAACAAAATAGCAACAAAAATCAAGCTTGTATTTTATTTATCTCTGTATATAGCTGTTCAAAGGTTCTGTGTCCATATACAGCTTTTTCCACGTCATTTCCAAGACTGTGCCCCATAATCAAATGCTTGCACATGTCGTCTACCTGGTACTTATCACATAGCCACGAAAAGGTATGCCTGCAGTCATGCGGCGTATGTTTTTTTCCGTTGGTAAGAGGTTCCATTCCAACGGATTGAATAAGCTTATAAAATTTTTTGTCGCGGAATGTACCGGCATGAAAATCTTTCTGTGAAAAATTCTCTACGAATCCATATATGGCTTCATGGATGGGAACTGTTCTTTCTTTTCCGGCTTTTGTCTTCAATCCACCGCGAAAGCAGCGGTTTTTCAAATCTATTTCAACAACTTCCAGTTCCTTTATGCGCAGTCCACTGTATATTAGTATGAGTATAATCTGTACGGACGGGTCTTCTTTATGATTCCAGAGCAGGGCGATTTCATTTTCTGTAAAAGGCTCTCCCTTTTCATTATTGTCCTGTATGGGGATAAAGATAAACTGGGAATAGTCTTTATCGACAATTCCGTTTTCAAGAGAATAACGGAACATCTGGCCGAAAAGATTTTTAATGCTCCTAACACTGGAATATCCGAGAGGGCAGTTATTAAGGACTGTCTGCATTTCATTTTTGTGTATGTCGGACATTTTCATGTCATGCAGTGTCCGGCATTGGTTGTAAGCCCATTTGTACGTCTTTTTTGACTGTTCAGACAAGTGGGCGTGTTCGCTTTCAAATTTCACTTTAAACCATTGCGTATAAACATCAGAAAAGGTAAGCTTGGCGCTGTCAATATCATAGGGGTTGTGATTGTATTCCCTAAGCGCGTCAAAAGCAGAGTACCAGTCCTCGTAATAACCGATAGCCGGCAGTGTGACAGGTACCCCTTTTTCCGTGTATTCCGTGGTAGGTGGATAGGCGGCATAAGGGTTCCGCCTGTTTCCTGACAGTTTTTTTATGCTCCCGAATCCGTTCGGGAGCTTTTTGTGTTTTTTGCGTGGTCTCTTGGCCGGAACACGGGAGGGCTGGAGCGGATAGCCGCAGTTAGGGCATGAAAGAGCCTTATCAGATACGTTATGGTTACATTCGGGACATTGGATCAATGCCATAAGAGCCTCCTAACTGCAGAAAACTGCCGATAATTACATTCTTGCCACTTATATTAGCACATATATAGGATTTTGCCAATATTCGAGTATAAATATTTGTGTATACGTAAATGAGGTTGCAACTGACTTTTCCCAGAATGGTTTTGATTTACAATAGGAAATGTAACTTATAACAAATAGTTCTACGGGAAAAGGAGACAAGGCGATGAATAAAGAAATTATGCTGAGAAGAATGTGCGACTTGAGGGAAGACCACGACTATACACAACGGTATGTTGCATATAAACTCGGGATAGACCAGAGGACATACTCTATCTACGAGACAGGTAAGCGGAAAATGCCTGTGCACAAGCTGTACAAACTGTGTGAGCTGTATGGTGTGTCAATGGATTATCTGGTCGGCCGGAGCAGCAAAAAGAACGTAGGACGGTAACACAAGGAAGCAGCGCCTCCGAGTAAGTGGGAGGCGCTGATTTGCTATTGGTACAGATACCGGTTGTATTTTTTTTAATCGATATTTCTGTTTTTCCCATAAAATATCCGACCATTCTCTAAATTTATTTTTCTGTACTTGCATCCTGCGGCATATAATTTGTTTTCATGTACACATTCGAGTGCATCGGAACATTCGTTAAATTTGCTGCAGCAACCAAAGGATTGCTTTGGAGTATATGTTTTTACATTAAAATCGACAAGGTTCATTATGTAAGAAAGGAGAAAAGGATTTTTAATAGGAACTGATACTTCATAATAAGGGTTTCCTCCGTTCGGCTTCATGACCGCTTTAATGTTTTCTGAATGAGGATAAGTCATATCTTCATATTGCGTGGGAGCGATATGTAAT
>CAMWUP010000070.1 GCA_947177465.1 uncultured Lachnospiraceae bacterium | reverse complement strand
CCCATTATACGGCGCTACGTTCACTCTTACGGTCGTTGAAAAGTGATGACGCCTTGTTTCATTAACGGACTGAAAAACCGGGCCGTCATCTTTTTTTTTTCTTCCTCCCGCACAGCCTCGTCGGGATAGGTAAATCCATGAAACATAAATCCCATCGGGATTTCCTCACAGTCGTCGTATTTTCCCTCTCCGTCACCGAAGCAGCAGGGCTCCACATATCCCTGACATTCCCTCGTGCCCAGAAAAATGTCCCTTCTGCCGCCCTTTTCCAGCGCGCGCTTCATGATGAAAAAATGCTTGTTTTCATTTCTGTCGTCCGCCAAATCCGGCCGGTTCTCATTCCACTCAAAATGCGCCTGCACCTGATACTCCACATCGGAAAGATAGGTATAAATCGACAGGGTATTGCCGCCGCCGTAATCTATCGGTCTGACCGCCTGCGATTCCGATTGAATCTGCTTCATGATGCGCACCTTATCCACAATCCACACAAAGGTCGGTTTCCAGTAGATGCTTTCCAGAACGCCTTTTAAAGCCTGATAGGTCGGCGCCTGATAGGTAAATTTCTCGCCGCCCATTCTGCTGACAGGGTCCGTAAAAAGCGCCCTGCGCCCTGTCAGCGTAAAACTAATGCTATTCTTTTTTTCCATGCTCCTCCTTCCTGCCGTCTAAAATCCATAGTACGGCATAGTATCGCCGGTTTCTCTGGACAGACCGGTCTTTTCGTCATAGTACATTTCATTCAGTACATACATCCCCATCTTATCCTCCCATGCTAAAACCCCCTTGCTTTCTCCTAATTTTTCTAATTCATACGGCGGAACATTTACCACAAATTGCTGCGCTTCCTTCAACAGCATGTTGATTTCTTTATATTCCGTGGTTCGCTGTATCTCCTCCCAGATTTCCCTGCCGCGTCCTCTTCTGACAAAGACAGGATTTCCTATGTCCTCTATGACTCTAAAATGCTCTGCTGCCGTTTGAAACGACTGGTTCAACATTTTCTGTTCATATTGATTGTACTGCACGCCAAAACGAACCAGCTTCTCGTTAGCAGAAAGCAAATCGTACAGCGTATACTCGCTCACCCCTGCTATCTGATAAGTCATTTCCTCCTTCCTTGCCCAAAAATAATATTGAAAATACTTGTACATTGCCTTCGGCGAAAGCAGGTCTCCGTCATATGATTCCGGACTCGCTTCAAATTCTTCCAGCAGCCTTTCTGTCTGCCTTGCGCCCTCCCTGATATCCCTTAAGTGTGCCAGAGATTCCAACTTTTCACTTGGATTGACAATATAGGTAATGCCGGTTTTCCGCTTTCCTTCCCTGTTGCATCTTCCTGCCGCCTGTACAATCGAATCCATCCCCGCCAGAGAACGGACGACGCAGGCAAAGTCGAAGTCAATTCCCGCTTCAATCAACTGCGTACTCACCACGATAATCTTTTCCTCTTTCTGCAGCGCCTCTCTGATTTTCGCAATGACCTCTTTTCTATGAGCGGCATAGAGCCTTGTGGAAAGATACCAGACACGAAATTCCTCCGTCGTCTTCTTTTCAATCTCCCAATATACTGTGAGCGCAGACTGCTTTGTGTTCATAATTAACAGCGCGTTTCCGTTTTCCGCGGCCTCACCACACACAAATGCCGCCAGTTCTTCTCCGGTATAGCCGCCGTTTTTCCTCTCCGCCCTTACCGTGACACGTTTGAAAGCCTCCTCTGCGTCCTGCGGAAGCTCTACCAGTGCGGAAGGCTCCGACATTTTAGCAGGATATACCGGTCTTTTTGTTTCTCCCAAAAGAGGCTGCGTAGCTGTACACAAAACACAGGTACAGCCGCACACATACGCCAGAAAATTAATCAAACCGTTAAAAACGCCAATCTGCCTGACAGAAAGTGACTGAATCTCATCAAAAATCAAAACCGCGTTCTGAAACTGATGCGCCGGTCTCAAATTTCTTGTCCCCTTTGCAAAAAAGGTGTTGAGAAAACGAACCATTGTCGTCAGCACAATCGGTTCCGACATTCTTTGTGCCCAAAATGCTGAATCTACAGATACGCCCTGCCCTTTTGCATTTTCTTTCCCGTTGTCTGCTTCTACATTGGAGTGCAGCTCCAGTATATTATCTTCTGCCCGCCTGTCCGTGGCGTTCTGTCCCAGCGCTGCCTTTATGCTTTTTGCATTCTGGTCTATAATGCTTATGTATGGAATGATATAAAATATTTTTTCTTTTTTCCGTTCTATGCAATGTGTAAGTGCAAACCGGAGACTCGCCAGCGTTTTGCCCGCGCCGGTGGGACAGGATAATGTATAGATTCCTCCCTCTCTGTTTCCCGCCTCCCTGCACTTTTTCGAAATATAGCTTCTCCATACATGAATATCCTTTGTGGATTCATTCATGCTCTGCAGACG
This sequence comes from uncultured Lachnospiraceae bacterium, assembly GCA_947177465.1. Lineage (GTDB taxonomy): Bacteria > Bacillota > Clostridia > Lachnospirales > Lachnospiraceae > Acetatifactor. The sequence continues at coordinate 6,280 of CAMWUP010000070.1, read as the reverse complement.
GTTCTCCAGATTTTCCAGAAAATATCTAAAAATTTGTTTTCTTTCTTCGCTGTAATTTGTTTCCGACTGAAAGATATCCGAGAAATTGAAAGACATGCCTCCCCCACAGGCGGCGCTGTCAAGCCAGTCCGCATCAACCAATGCAGACAAAAGCATTTTTTCCAGCAAACCAAAACAGAAACTTGCTTCCTTAAAATCTGCCGTATTCCCTTTTACCCTTTGAAACAACGCCTCCACCTCTGTATAAGCTTTCCCCAAAAGCGTTTTCAGTTCTTCCTTTGGAATCATTTCTTCCCAAAGATAAGTCTCTATTTCCCGCAGTCCTGCTTCTTCACAGCACATCCTGGCCTCGTATCCGTCCTCGCCTTTCGGCGAAATATTATCCGGCAGAGCTGCATGATGTGAAAAAATCGCCTCGCACATCATCTGTACGGCAGATTTTTCCAACAGTTTATCCCTATTACCCGCAGTTTTCCGCAAAACCACCGCTCCGGCAGAGGCATGTCCTCCCCTTTGTCCCGGGTCCGGCTTCCCCTGCCGGATTGCCGCCATTCTATCCTGAAAGTTCCCCGTAGCCTTACCTGCATCATGCAGCAAACCCACGATATACCCCATGACCGGACAGCCTATCCCCCTCATATATTCCTGACAAAGCACCGCCACATGCTCCAGATGCGTCTTTAAATCCTGTACCAGTATCTCCCCGTCCCTAACGGTTACATGTGCAATCTTCATATTTTCCTTCGCCCTTCCCCTAGATTTCTTCTTGTATTATGAATATATCACGCTCTTTTCTTCCTGTCAATATAATTTATAACTTTATTGAACTATTTTTTTGAATTAATACTTAATTACATTTTGCGAAAAACAAAAAAGATGCTATAATTACACTGTCAGGTATCACCTGTGGATTGAAAGAATAATGTTATCAATTTAGAAGAGGGTTTTCCTATTGCTTTTGTATGCCGCAATAGGCAGACTCTTTTTCTATGATAAATTAAACAAGATAATGAAAAACTTTGAATATATAATATCATTGTATCCTATTGGCAGAATTTGTCAATTCTTTTTTGGAATTTTCGCAAATTGTCTGAAATATCCTCATATACCTCAAAAACCTTATTGACACACTCAGACTATTGTGATAGTCTATCTCTATCAAGCAGACTACTCGAATAGTCCACTTGTAATAGCAACATTACATAACCTGCTTAAAACTGCTTTTACTACATTTATCAAACAGGTAATTGCAGAACTCCTATTTGCCAGTTTCGAATTGTACAGATTGTATACTTCATAAGCAGACCCTTGCTTGCCGTCGGTACTTAGCTGCCGTATTCTGGCAGCTTATGTACCGTTACGGCAAGCTCGGAGCGAAAGCGCGTCTGCGTTGAAGTATACAATCTGTACAATGACACTTGCCATATAACGAGTTTCGCAAATGCCTAATTTTATCAAACCACGAAAGGAGAAATGCGCCATGAAACTATTTGATTCCGAACTCAAGGTGATGGAAGTTTTGTGGGAGCTGGGCGAAAAGCCGGCGAAGGATATTGTGGATGTGCTCTCTGCACGCATCGGCTGGAACAAAAACACCACCTACACTGTCATCAAAAAATGTATTGAGAAAGGCGCCATAGAGCGCGAAGAACCTGGATTCCTATGTCGGCCGCTCGTCACAAAGGACGAGGTTGCACAAAGCGAAACCGAGCAGCTTATTGACAAAATGTTCGGCGGTTCCAGCGAATTGTTTTTTTCATCTTTCTTAAGAAACCAAGGAATTTCAGAGGAAGATGCCGACAGGCTTTTCAAGATGATTCAGGAAGCCAAATAGCTGTTTTCATAAACCGGAAAAAGAAGCGCACAGACACAAAAAAGCCGCTTCGGAATGGAGGAGAAATGTTACATTTCAGAATGAATATGCCATTTTGTCTTATGGCATTTTACGGAAGTATTATGATTATCATTGTTCTTATCATGAGAGGACTGTTAAAAAACAGACTGCCCAAATTTGTTTTCCCTGCGCTTTGGTGCGTGGTGCTTATCCGCCTGCTTGTGCCTTTTTCTTTGAGCAGCCCTTTGAGCATGAAGGTTCCAGATATTTTTGCCTACACCAACTATTATACCGCCCAGACAGCCGAAACCACTGTTAACGCTGCAGGAGATTCCTCTGCTGCTTATTTAGAAACAGGGACAGCTACGGGGACAGACACATCAGTCGTCGCTGTCTCTTTGGATACGTCTGAAACCTCCATCTTCTCTCATCAGTATATGAGCGACTTTGCCGCTTTTTGGCTCCAACCGCGCGTGTTGATACTTGTCGCTTACTTTTTGGGGCTTGCAGTCACAGTCAGTTTTTTGGCCCTGCAAAAATACCAATGCACGAAACGGTTAAAAAACCGACTTCTATTGGAGCACAATGAGACCATCAACACCATGCTTCGCGAGATGGACATGGGACATATACCGGTGTTTACCTGTGACGAAATTGCCTCTCCCTTGGTGAGTGGTTTTCTGAACCCCTGTATCTATCTGCCTACCCGCATGAATTTTCAGGATACTGCCCTTTTGCGCCACATTCTGGCACATGAGACAATGCACATCAAAAGGCATGACAATTATGTAAAAGCAGTGATGCTGATAACCCTCTGCCTGCATTGGTTTAATCCTTTGGTATGGATAATGTCAAAATATCTTTCCGCCGATTTGGAAAACGCCTGTGACGCCGCTCTTTTGAAATCCTATGATGCAGAAGAACGCAGGCTCTATGCCATGAGCCTGTTGTCCATGGCGGTGAGCCGCAGCCGTGTCACCTTGCTCTACAGCGCCTTTTCCAGAACAGAAATTGAAAAACGTATTAAAAATATTTTAAATTACAAAAAAGCTTCCGCCTTGATACTTGCCTTTTCTTTCCTGTTCCTCATAAGCGGAACCGTGGTATTTGCCACCGGCACACAGGCGCCCTTTTCCTCCTATCTGTCCTCCTACTGCGCAAGCTCCAACTGCCGCTGGGGATGCTATGTCGATATCACGCGGGATATTTATTTAGGGGAAAATGCACAGAGACGGGCAGAAAATATCATCATAGACGTACTGAAGGATGACAACACGAATGACCCCGAAATCATGGAGGAGCAGATAAAGACTGCACTCGCTGAAGCCTTTGGCGTAGAAAAAGGCGCGTTCCGCGTCGTATTCTCCCTCTGTCTGAACGATGAGGAAAAATACGCAGAATATGCTGATTGGGAAATACTCCGTGAGGAAGACGGCAGTTTTTCCTACCACGGTGAAAAAGTACGCGTTTATACAGACGAACAGCTTGGTATGCATATAGAGCGGAACGGTACTATTGATATCGCCATACACCGTGACCGTTACGGATTCATCTTGGGCGTAACGGCACAGCATGCAGGCGAAGAAATGTTTGACGAACAGACAAAATATTGGGGGCTGGACAGATAGATAGCTATTCTGCTATCTTCATGTCCTTGCTTCCGCTGACAATAAAACCGATATCTTTTACCGAAGACCCTGCGGCAATACTTCCGTTATAATCCTTGCTGATAATGTGCAGAACCTTGTCGGATGCTGAGTAATCTCCGTTCCAGCCGTCCGCAAGAGTGACTGCCTCGCTGAAGGGAACGTCGATTTCCCATTTATCGCAGGATACAGAGGAAGTATTCTGCAGGGTCAATTCATACTGGTAAAAGGCTTTACCATCGGATTCCCAGCTATTCTTTAATTCTGCAGTGTACGTAATATCACCATTGGTCAAGGTGACTGATGCAGCCGGACTGCCATTTTGCCCTGTTCCAGCCTGACCGCCTTGTCCGTTATTTTGCTGACCTGAACCGCCATTATTCCCCTGTCCCGCGGATGAGGCATTACTCCCCTGTCCGTCAGAAGCGCCGCTGTTTTGTCCGATGGAAGCAATATCGGCGTTTTCACCGGTCAGCATTTGATACAGCCACTTTCCGGAAGCACTTAAGTCGCTTTCCGTAAAACCGGACAGTTTGCTGCAGTTACTGTTTATGATTGCTGAGGTTTCCCCCTTATTGGACAAATTCCATGCAACATAGCTGACGCCATAAGTGTTCATGGTGCTCACCCACTGATTTGCCTGATTCTCATCTATACCGCCGTTCCCGCTCGCATCGCAGATGCCATATTCCGTTACAAAAATAGGAAGCCCCGCATCAATCGCGGCAGTCATGGTATTCCGCAGTGATTCCTTGTGCGTTGCCGCATAAAAATGCAGGGAATACATAATATTGTCATAGCCCGTAATGGGGTCTGCTGCTGCCTGGTCTACATACTGGGACCAATTCGGTGTGCCGACAATGATAATACCATCCTCGTCATAAGAACGAATCACCGATATCACCTCCTCCGCATAGGACTTGATATCGCTCCAACCCGTTCCGCCGTTCGGCTCATTGCAGATTTCATATAAAACATTGTTGTAGCCGGCGTATTTCTCAGCCATTTCCGCAAAAAATTCCTTCGCCTTATCCTTGTAGGTGTTAGGATTACCGTCAGACAGTATATGCCAGTCTATAATAACATACATGTCCAGTGCCGTCGCATATGCGACGCCATTATGTATCAATTCCTTTAAAGCGCTCTGGTCGCCGCCGCTGCAATAGCCGCCATACTCTGCCGTATACATGGCAAGCCGCATAACGTTGACATTCCACTCCTCCCGAAACTGCCTGAAGCAGTCCTCATTGACATAGTCGGGAAACCATGCAAGACCATGTGTGCTGATTCCCTTTAGCTGCACTGCCGCGCCGTTCTCGTCCGTAAGCTGGGTACCGTTCACCTGAAGCGCGCCCGCCGTGGAAGGATACGCCGTCCCTGAAGCCGCCGGCTTTGCGGGCGTCGTCTCCCGCTCTCCCTGATCGTCCTTCGGCTCCTCGTCCTGTTCTTCCTGCCCCTCCGGCTTGGGAGACCTTGAAGGCTTCGGCGTCTTCTCGTCCGCTTCGTTGTCTGACTCTGCCGCATCTGTTTCCTGCTTCTCGTCCCTCGGCTCTTCCGTATTCTCCGGCAGCGATTCCGTTTCATCGCCTCCCTCATCCTGCACTGTCTGCTGAAGGCTCTTTTCGGATACCTCTTCAGCCCTTTTGCCGCACCCCTGTATAAAAAGTGATAAAATCAATACAGCCGTCATACTTACCGCATATAATTTTCTTCTTTTCATGACCCCTCCATTCTGCCGCAGCACACAGGTCTGCCGCGGATTTCTTCCTGTTACCTGCAGTTTTTTGTGTACCGGCATGCCGGAAAACCACTACAGCCCCAAAACATGCCGAACCTTCCGTTTCTCTTCACCAAAACACAGCCGCATTCCGGACAGCATGCATCCTGCTCTCTGCCTTCCATACGCGGTTTTTCCTTTTGTTTTTCCTGCCGGATTTTCAAAAGCGCTTCATAGCATTTCTGATTCATACGGCAGTCCGCCAGTGCGCGGTGCGCGCCCTCTGTCGCAAAACCAAAATGCTTTGACAAGTCTGTCAGTTTATAATGCCCCAGCTGTGGAAGACAGCTTTTTGCAAGGTACAGCGTATCTACATAATTGTTGACAATCTGCCTGCCAAGCACTTTTGCCGCCCCTGCATATACAAAGGGCAAATCAAAGCTGTGAATATTGTGTCCGACCAAAACAGCTTCCCCTGCAAAATCCAAAAAAGCACCAAGCGCCTCTGCGAGACGCGGCGCATTTTTCACCATTTCGTCCGTAATGCCATTTACCCGGGAAGCCGCCCATGGTATCGGCATATTCGGATTGACCAGTGTGGAAAATTCCTCTTCCACAGCGCCGTTTTGCACCTTGATTCCTGATATTTCAATAATTTCATCCTTGGCAGGGCTCAGCCCCGTTGTCTCCAAATCAAAAACCACATAATTTCCTGCATAATCATGCAATCTTTTTCCTATGTTCCCTGTCATAATCCGTTTCCCGTATTTATGGCTTTCCTTTGTCTTTTCCACCACTCTGCTTTTTTTTGTGTGGTTTTACCAAATCGTAGCTTTCCTCTATCATCCTGCGCACATCCGCTTCCGGAACCGTCCCGTTTAAAATAACGGAGCTCCAATGCTCTTTATTCAGATGGTATGCCCCTGTCACCGCTTCAAATGCCTCGCGCCAAAAGTCGCGCCATTCAGGACGCATCTTCACATTAATCCAAATATTTCCTTCCCGCTCAAAAATCCATGCGAATACCTTTTTGTTATCCCTGCATCGGATAACAAGCCAGTTTTCATCATGAAACGGCGTATC
>CAMWUP010000069.1 GCA_947177465.1 uncultured Lachnospiraceae bacterium | reverse complement strand
CTCCTGCGCCGTTCTACTGCCATTTCCTGCGTCTGTACCGGCGCTTCCCATAAGCCGCCTGTACCTCCTGAGCGCGCCGTTTACCCTGGCAATGACCTCTTCCTTCTCAAAAGGCTTTATCAAGTAATCGTCCGCACCCGCATTTAAAACCTGTACCTTATCCTCAAGGGCTGTTTTTGCAGAAATAACAATCAAGGGAATGTCGCTTTTTTCCCTGATTTCGCAAATCAGCTCCTCACCCATAACGCCTGGGAGCATCAAATCGAGAAGAATCAGATCGTATTCCTTTGACATGCCGCCCTCTTTTGCACCCGCAAAAAGCCGCAGTCTTGCCTCGCTTCCGGAAAAAGCCGAGACCGCCTCATAGCCCTGACTTTTCATAATTCTTGCCAATATCTGATTGATGTCTGCGTCATCCTCCACAATCAGGATTTTCGTATCTGCCATACCTCTTACTCCTTTTCCTTCCGCCGCATCCACTCTCCCAATCCCAGTACAAGAAACATCTGTGATATATTCATAATCTGCTGAAAGCTGAAAATATTGTTTATCGTATAACTGAAAACAGCAAGACCACATGCCATACAGAATACGCACCCTGTCCTTGTACGCAGAAAACGCACAATTGCGCTCACTATCATGCCTGCAAAGCCCAAAAGACCAAGCACACCCAGATTGGCAAGAATCGTAATCCATTCCCCGTGGGCATTGGTCAGTCTGTTGCTGCCAAACTGTGAACGAACCATGTCGAGCAGCCCGCTGTCAGGTCCTTTATAAATGTATTCTGCCATACCGTCCGGTCCGATTCCCACTACCTTATGCAGCGAATCCAGCGAAGACCACGCACGGATACCGGCTTTCCATGTGCCGCCCCTGCTGCTTCCCCATTCTCTGTCAAAGATAAACAATGGATTGTCGGAAAGCGCGCCTATGCTCCCCGGATGCAGCGTATTGATTACAAGCATGACAATAAATGACGCCAGTGCCGCGCCAATCAGAAACAGAAGTATGTACCAGCCCCAACGAATACCTTTTTCACACCGCTCCGGCTTCTTTCTCAGCCACAGATAAATGCACAGCAATACAATACCTGTTATCCACGGAAACAGTGTTTTTGTCAGAAGGGAAGAAACCACTGTCATGTACTGATTCCGCTCCGGAAAAAGCCACTGTACCACGGACAGCACAGAGGCCGCCGCACAGCAAATCAACAGCAGCTCCAAAAAATTCTGAAGTCTCTCCCGCTTTCCCACCGCAAGCGTACCGGTAAGCAGAAGTACCGTAAGCAGCGCAAGCACACCACTCTCACTTCCCTGCGTGATGCCGGTGGCAAAGCCCACCGCTGCTGCACATCCCAAAATGATGCGAAGCATCCTGTCTTTCTCTTCATTTCCTTCTTTTCGTTTATAAAACACAAAGCTTCCGACTGCAATAGGGTATACCGCCGCCCAGTAACCGCAGTACCAGTTGATATTGCCGATTGTTGAGATAAATCCCGGTCCGATGGGCGGAATCCCCAGCGGATTGACACCATACCGGTTTAAAAGCCCTAACAGAAACACAAAAAACGGAACTGCAAGCAAAATACCCGCCGCCCATTTTACTGCCCATTTTGGCAGAAATCGGGAAACGGCAAAGTAAGAACCAAGCATCAAAAGCTGGGGCAGAAAGCCCATGTACCACCCCTGTGTCCCCAGACGCAGCTCCACTCTGTAATTGGTGTAATAGTAAGATAAAAATAAGCCTATCGCATAAAGAACTGCAAATTTGTCCGTTATAGACATTTCATCAAGCAGATAATTTAAGAAAATGGAAAATTTCCCTTTTTTACCCTTATTTTCCACCAAAAAGCAAAACAGGACAAAGACAATATAAAACATGTAAATATAAATAAATGCCTTTCCAATGGCAAACCCTTTATCCATAAAAAAGCTTGACTTGTTCGTCCCGATGAAATTGTAGCCCGTCTCTCTGTCAAAATAGAGCGGCAGCATAACAAGCATACAGATAAGATACACCACTGTCACAAGCTGAAGCAGAAGACGCAGAACTGTCCGGCAAAGCTCCGGTACACTCATCTCCCCGATTTGTATTTTTATTTTCCGCTTCTTCTTTTCCCAGTCCTTATACAGGTCTTTTACTTTATACATAGCTCTTTTTACCGCTCCTGTGGCTGTTTTGACATGATTTCATTCCTTATCATAATGCATTTGTTTCGTGTCGTCAACATAACGCCCATACGCCGCGTAAATCTGCATAATCAGGACAAGTCCAATCGGTCCTTTCACAATTCCCCACAGACCGAAGAGCTTAATACCCGCGTAAACCGCTATCAGAATAGCAGCCGGATAGACGCCCACCTTCTGCCCAATCAGCTTCGGCTCCAGAAATTCCCGCAGCAGCGCGCATACAATGTAAATAATGACACAGACTGCCGCCTTCCAGTAAAAGCCGGAAAAGAGCTGCCATATGGCAAGCGGAATCAACACAATGCCCGTGCCGATAAAAGGGAGCGCATCCAGAACGCCGGCCAGAATCCCAAACCATATGCCGTTTTGCACGCCCGCAAAAAAGAGCGCAACAGAACAAATTGCGGCTATGGAGAGCATGATAATGACCTGCGCCTTGACGAAGGTTGCAATATACCTAAGCACACGCAGCACAATTTCCAGCACGGTACGGCTTCCTTCATGAGCGCCCATAAAAGCAAGAATGGCATCATAATCCTTTGCCAGAAGCATGGTGGCAATCATGGTAACGGCAAGTATGCCGATGATGGACAATAGCTGCCGGATATAAGTCCATGTACTCCCCAAAAGTCCCGGGAGCACCTGAACCTGAAAATTCTCCACAAACACGTCTATCTGCTCAATCAAAACCTGTGCCAGCCCTTCTGTGTTGATTCCCAGAAATCCGCCCACGCCGTCGCAGCAGTCTGTCACAAACAACTGCACACTCTGCTGTACATCGTCAATTCCCTCCACCCAGAGAGGAATATTCTGTAAAAGCAGCGAACCGCCCATCCATACCAAAATAATGAGGACGCCGCAAAGCAGAAAGAGAATTGCACCCGCAAGATACTGCTTTTTAATCCTTGTCTTTTTCTGGATATCGTCAAAGGTCGGATAACAGAAGGTCAGAAACATGCCCGCGATGATAACAGGCGTCAGAAGCGGGCTGATAAACCGCAGAAAAAAATAGACTGCTCCTGTAATCAGAAGCAGTACTATATACTTATTTTGAAAAAATTTGTTTTTTTCCAGCATACCAATCCCTTCTTTCAAAGCAAAACGCTTACCCATATTTATATCTGGAATTAGTATAGGATTTTTCAAAAATATCATTCATACAAAAATGCAAAAACCGGCTGTTCGGAATTGACAGTATATTCCATTTGCTTTCCACTCACAGGATGTCGGAAAGACAGGTGCACAGCGCACAGCGCCACATTGCGGACCCCAAGGCTTCCTGATAACGCACGGCTCTTTTCGCTTCCGTATTTTGCATCTCCAAGCAAAGGGTATCCTGCATGGGACAGCTGCGCCCTGATTTGATGAAAACGTCCCGTTTTAAGCCGTACTGCAAGCAGGGAAATTTCTTCCTGCCCCACAAGTTTTGACAGCAAAACTTCATAACTTAGTACCGCCTTTTTGGGTGCGTCCGGCTTCTGCTGCGTACCGGCTCCTTTTCCGCGCGTCTGCAATACCTCACCCTTTGCCGCCATTTCCTCAAAGGGCGGACAGATTTTTGCCATACTGCCTTCCTTTTTGATATAATCCACAAGCTCTTGACGTTTCGGCTCCGGTTTTCCACAAACCACTGCAAAATAATCTTTGCAGAAATCTGCTCCGGCAAGCTGACTGTTCAGCGCGGCAGCCGCCTGCTGCGTTTTGGCAAACACCAAAACGCCCTCCACCGGCTGGTCCAGTCTGTGAATAATACTAAGATATGGCGGTTTTCCCTTTTGATTTTCCCCGCCGTCCGCTGCTGCAAGATGATTTTTCAGTTCACTTTCCACATCTGTCTGCCCGACTCTGCCGGACTGCACTGCAATGCCTGCGGGCTTGTGTACTACGATGATGTGTTTGTCCTCATAGAGAATTTTCGTCCGCATGATTATACCTTAAACCGATAGCCCACGCCCCAGATAGTCTCTATATACTGCGGCTTTGCCGTATCATATTCAATCTTTTCCCGAATCTTTTTAATGTGCACGGTAACAGTTGCAATATCTCCGATGGAATCCATATCCCAGATTTCACGGAAAAGTTCTTCCTTGGTAAATACGTGGTTGGGATTTTCCGCAAGGAAGGTAAGCAAATCAAATTCCTTGGTGGTAAACGCCTTTTCCTCACCGTCCACATACACCCTTCTGGCTGTCTTATCGATACGGATACCCCTGATTTCCACAATATCGTTCTGCGGCTTTGCCGCGGTACCCACCAGTCTGTCATATCTCGCCATATGCGCCTTTACCCTTGCCACCAGCTCACTGGGGCTGAAAGGCTTCGTCATATAATCGTCCGCACCCAGTCCCAGCCCACGTATCTTGTCGATATCGTCCTTTTTGGCGGAAACCATCAGAATCGGGATATTCTTTTCCTCCCGAACCTTGCGGCAAACCTCGAAGCCGTCCAGCCCCGGCAGCATCAAATCCAGCACAATCAGGTCAAAATTGCCTTTCAGGGCCGCTTCCAGTCCCTCGTCTCCGGTATTTTTAATTTCTACCTCAAAATCGCTGAGCTCCAGATAGTCCTTCTCCAAATCTGCAATTGCTTCTTCATCTTCAATAATCAATATTTTACTCATGGATATTCCTCCTGCTTTTTCTTGTATTTATCTGCATCAGTCCGCTTCAGCCCGCTGCTCCTTATATTTTCGGATAACAAAGTGCATACAGGTGCCTTCCCCTTCCCTGCTGGTCGCCCAGATATACCCGCCATGGTCCTCCACAATTTTTTTCACGATGGACAGCCCAATGCCGCTTCCTCCCTTAGAAGAGTTGCGGGAAGCATCCGTGCGGTAGAACCTCTCAAAAATCTTCGGTAAATCCTTGGCGGCAATGCCCTTACCATTATCCTCAATCTCTATCCTGACGGAATCCACCTCATCCAGAATACGGATGTCGATGACGCCCTTTTCCTTATCTATATATTTAATACTGTTGCCGATGATATTGTTGATTACCTTCTTCATCTGCTCGGGGTCGGCGATAATCATGGTGTCCGGCGCTGCCAGATTGGAATAATTCAACTCTATGTTCTTGGATTCCAAATCCAGTCCGACCTCCTCCACACAGTCTCCAAAGTAATCCGCTACATTGATACGGTGGAAATTGTAGGGAATACGGTTGTTGTCGATACCGGAATACAGCGTCAGCTCATTAATCAGCTTATCCATATCATTGGCTTTATTGTAAACAGTCTTAATGTATTTATCCATCTTTTCCGGTGTGTCCGCCACACCGTCCATAATCCCCTCCATGTAACCCTTGATGGCGGTAATCGGCGTTTTTAAGTCATGGGATATGTTGCTGATAAGCTCCTTGTTCTGCTTCTCCTGCACCATTTTTTCTTCGGTGGACTCTTTAAGCCTAAGCCGCATATCCTCATAGTTGCGGTACAAATCTCCGATTTCATCCTTACTGTCCGTAAAAAGCATGTAATCGAAATTTCCGTCCTTGATTTTTTTCATCGCCACATTTAACTGATTGATAGGCCCGAATACACCTTTGTGAATCCATCTCGTCAGCATAAGCGCGGTAAATATCAGTATAATCAGAACCGCAACAAACATATCTACAAGCAAGGGTCTTGCCACCAGACTGGTAATCCTTGTAATGATGAAAAGACTGCCCGGCGCACCGTCTGAAAACAAAAAATCCAACTGCTTTACATATTTTTGAGAGTCGTCAAAGAAATAGCCCGTTTCGCTTTCTTCATTCTCCCGTCCGTAATCCGGCAGCCGGAAAAAAATCTCCTTCGCCGCTTCCTCATTGCCGGCATAATAGAGCTCTTCTCCCTTTCTGACTAAGATATAGCAGTTCTTTCTGCTGATACCGTCGCTTATGCCCTGCAGATACTCCATATCCTCAAAAACTGCCGGATTTTCCTCCAGCATATCCGCCAGACTTTCATATAGCAGCTGTGCATGCTTTCCCGAAGTCTGTATGCTGCCTGCCATAGCGTTAAAATCCACCAGACCAAAGCTGTTTAACTGCTCGGCGCGTAAAATCCAGCTCCCGATTAACACAAATGCGGCAATCACCAGTACCAAAGGTACCAAAACAATGGCGGCAAAGGTCACCCACAGCCTTGTCCTGAATTTCATAATAAATCTTCTGCCTTTCCGCAACTTCTGTCATCCTGTATATATCTGACAGTCCATGCCTTATCATATAGTCGATTATAACACTGTTTATTGGAAAAAGAAATGAACTGTACAGAAGATTATCCTTAAAAAAATATAAACAACAGCGGTATTTTTTGTTACCCTATTGACAATCCCCAAAATACCGCTATAATAAAACAGTAATCATTATCGTTTTGGAAGGAGGAAGTATGGCGACCAAGTATAGCAGACAGCGTGAAGAAATCAAAGCTTATCTTGCTTCCCGTAAGGACCACCCAACGGCAGATGATGTCTATATGGCGATTCGCAGGCAGATACCCAATATCAGCCTCGGAACCGTATACCGCAATCTCACCATGTTAGTCGACACAGGCGAGATTACAAGACTTCGTGTCGGAGACGGCGTGGACCATTTTGATTATGATACTTCCCCGCATTACCATTTTGTATGCACCGAGTGCGGCAGCGTAATCGACCTCGATATGCAGAATATCGATTCTGTTTTACAGCTTGCCGGGGCCGGCTTCGACGGCAAAATTGCCGGTCATATCACTTATTTTTACGGCATATGCGGAAGCTGCTGTAAAAAAGAAAACACTGATAGCAATTAAATTTTATATAAAAAAGGAGAGAACAGTATGAAGTATGTATGTCAAGTATGCGGTTATGTTCACGAAGGAGACGCAGCGCCGGCTGAATGTCCCACCTGCCACGCTCCCGCTGAAAGGTTCACGGTTCAGGCCGGTGAGAAGACCTGGGCTGCAGAGCATGTAGTAGGCGTAGCACAGGGTGTTCCTGAGGATATCCTCAAGGACCTTCGTGCAAATTTTGAGGGAGAATGTTCTGAAGTTGGTATGTACCTTGCTATGGCTAGAGTTGCTCACAGAGAAGGCTATCCTGAAATCGGCCTGTACTGGGAGAAGGCTGCTTACGAAGAAGCAGAGCATGCTGCTAAGTTTGCAGAGCTGTTAGGCGAAGTCGTAACCGATTCCACTAAGAAGAATCTGGAAATGAGAGTAGACGCCGAGAACGGCGCTACCGCAGGTAAGTTTGACCTTGCGAAGAGAGCAAAGGCTTTAAATCTTGACGCAATCCATGACACCGTTCATGAAATGGCCAGAGATGAGGCAAGACACGGAAAAGCATTTGAAGGTCTGCTGAAGAGATATTTCAGCTAAAAAACAGTTCTTTTAAACGTTTCAATCCAATTAAAATAATGAATAAGGAGACGAACTGTTATGAAGAAATATTTTTGTAATCCTTGCGGATACACCTATGACCCTGAAAAAGGTGACCCTGAGCATGGCATTGCTCCCGGCACAGCATTTGAGGATCTGCCGGATGACTGGTGCTGCCCTCTGTGCGGCGTAACCAAGGACATGTTCCAGCCCTGCATTGATAACTACAACTAAATAATACACATACGGGAACAAATCAGAAATGGTTTGTTCCCTTTTTTATCCATTGCTGCTCAGACACTAAGACAACAGGCAAAAAAGAAAAACTCAGGACTGCGGATTTCTTGACAACCGCATTTTTATAATATAATATGAGTTACATATTTTAGTATTTGTTCTTCTGTCTTAAAACATAATCTTTATGCGCAAAACACAACGCAGAAATGAGGTAAAAATGAGTATTCAGGAAATGAAGCCCATCAAAGAGGGCAAGGTACGTGAAATTTATGATAATGGCGACAGCCTGATTATGGTTGCAACCGACAGAATCAGCTGCTTTGATGTGATTCTTCACAATAAAGTAGATAAGAAAGGCGCTGTGCTGACTCAGATGTCCAGGTTCTGGTTTGACATGACAAAGGATATCCTGCCGAACCACATGATTTCCGTAGATGTGGCAGATATGCCGGAGTTTTTCAGACAGCCGCAGTTTACCGGCAACAGTATGCTGTGCCGCAAGTTAAACATGCTTCCCATTGAATGTATTGTCCGCGGCTACATAACCGGAAGCGGCTGGGCAAGCTATCAGAAAACCGGTGAAGTCTGCGGCATTAAGCTGCCGGAAGGTCTGCGCGAATCTGACAAGCTGCCGGAGCCCATCTACACTCCTTCCACCAAGGCTGAAATCGGCGACCACGACGAAAATATTTCTTTCGAGCAGAGCGTGGACTACCTCGAAAAACGATTCCCCCAAAAAGGGCGTGAGTACGCGGAAAAGCTTCGGGACTATACCATTGCTCTCTACAAAAAATGTGCAGAATATGCGCTTAGCCGTGGCATTATCATCGCGGACACAAAGTTTGAGTTCGGTCTTGACGAAGAAGGCAATATTGTCCTCGGCGACGAGATGCTCACTCCTGACAGCTCTCGTTTCTGGCCTGCAGAAGGCTACGAGCCCGGTCACGGACAGCCCTACTTCGACAAGCAGTTTGCACGTGACTGGCTGA
>CAMWUP010000068.1 GCA_947177465.1 uncultured Lachnospiraceae bacterium | reverse complement strand
TCCTTATACACAGCAAACCAATGCTGTTTTGTGCTGTCTGATAACCACACGCAAGAAGCAGTCCTGTCAGAATCAGGGTATTGGGAATTTTATCCTTGCGGTAATCAAAAAAACATGCCAGCACCAACCATAATAAAAGTGCGTAAATAAAACTTACCTCCCTCTTTTGTTTTGCCAGACAAAAAATATCTGTGTGAACTTTTTACTGTAAAATACGGTATCAGAGATGACTCATCTCGCGAACTGTGATAATGAAAACCTACAACAGACCGTTACAGGTTGTAAATTGGATTATATACGCAACATTTAAGTTTGTCCAGTTGTATTTACCAAAAAAATGATTTTTGGTAAATTTTTACATAGTTTTGTAAAAATGGATGCCATAAAGCATAGCAATCCCAGGAAATCCAAGCAATCCCGATGTCAAAACAGTAACCGGATTCAACCCTATCAGGCTGACCATACCCGCTTTCTGCATAGCCACATTGATAAAAAATATCGCCAAAGTTCCTACTACTGTACGAAGAATAAAGTTCAAAAGCCATTCTGCCCGCCGCCTCATTGCACCCAGCAGCAAAACGCATGCACATGCTCCCACTATAAATAAAGTACCTGTCTGTCCTTCCATATTTGCTCCCTCGCATATTGCCGATCTACCTGCGGCATAGATTCACTATAATCTATGCCGCAGGGAACTTTGGTATTCTTAAAAGGATTTTATTGTCATTTTAACCAAAAAATGTATTTACCGGAATATTTCGGCAGCTTACGGCTATAATTTAATAATAAGGAATCTATAGCGATAAAGGAGTGCTTATGAAAGTATTATTTCGACAGGAACGTTCTGAGACCATACCGGTAGAAGAAGATTTCACCTGCCCCTCCCTGCAGGAGGACATAGAAAAAACCCGTTATGCGCTCGAAATCGCATATGCGGGTTTTGACAACGCAACCAATTTTGATTTGATTGACTGCTATATATACGAGGTAAATTCTCTCTTAAAAAGATATAAATACCTGACAGAGCTTGCAGCCGCCCAAAAGCAGACTGTACCGGAGTTACGCGCGGAATCCCCGATTCGTGCCCTGATCGGTCAAGTTTTCGGCTAAACTGTTCTTGCCATAGGTCAATCCTGCATATACAGTCTGGGAATTCTGCATAACCGGACCCGAAGTGTCCTGTCCGGCAAGTTCCCGATACGCTTCAAGAAGCTTACTGATGACGCTGCGTATATGCATAAGCGGTTCCTTCTCTTTTCTGGCATCCGCTTTCGTCAGCTCCCTGTTACAATACAGGTACAAGGAAAGCAGACGGGCTGCCAACTCATAATCCAGATTCAGGGAAGCAATAAGTTCACCAAAGCAGCTCCGCATCTTGCGGAGCGCTTCTCTGAATTCTGTTATATTACCTGCTTCCAAAGCTTCTTCTGCATCTTCCATATATGCTAAGACAATTTCGTACAAAATAACTATCAACTCAGTTTTATTTGCCTGCGTAATACGCAGCGTAAACTGCTGTTTACATTCCCGTGTCATACTACCTCACATTCTGCCGCATAAGCGGCACCGCGCTGTATCTGCCTACTGCAATAACTGTAATACCTGCGACGGCCTCTCGTTTGCCTGTGCAAGCATGGATGTTCCTGCCTGTGCCAGTATCTGATAAGTCGTATACTGTGTCATTTCCTCTGCCATATCCACATCCATAATTCTGGAATAAGCTGCCGTCATATTTTCACTGGTAATATCCAGATTATTTACTGTTGCCTCCAGACGATTCTGATAAGCACCCAGCTTACTACGTGTAGACGAAATATAGCCTATTGCCTCGCTTATCTTGTCAATTGCCTCACGACCGCCAGCCTGTGTGGTAAGATCAAGGTCCTTGATACCCATATTACGCAGACTGATTTCCGGAATCCTGACCTCCAGAACCTGCCCCTCATTGGCTCCAACCTGCAGACGCATGGGACCGATTCCTGTCACATCTATGTTGATGTTTCCGATATTTGTCGTGCCTGCCTTTGCAACCCCATTCAAATCTAACTGCAGTTCAAAGCCCATATCACCTTTTATGGTAACCAGATTCTCCTTTACCTCTGTTTTCAAGTTAGCCGGATCCGGAAAATCAGCGCTAAAGTTTGCAGAAAATGTAGCAATATTTCCATCAGCATCGTAAGTCACAGTTGCTCCTGTAATTGCATATTCCTTTACAGAAACCGAATCTGAGCAATGGCTTACTTCCACTTCTTCTACATCCGTATATGCCTTTACATCAAATTCACCATTCAGGATTTTCTGACTGTTAAACTCCGTATTTTGGGAAATTCTCTCCACCTCTTCACAAAGCTGTGTAATTTCATCCTGAATCATGCTCCGGTCGCCATCCGTAATGGAGCCTGTACTGGCTTTCACTGCAAGCTCATTCATTCTCTGCAGCATGGAATGAATTTCGGAAAGCGCACCATCCGCTGTCTCAATTACAGAAATACCGTCGCTTGCATTTTCGTTTGCTTTGGAGAGCCCCTCTATCTGGGCATTCATCCTCTTTGCCATAGCAAGCCCCGCCGGATTATCCTTCGCGTGATTTATCTTCAAGCCTGAAGAAAGTCGCTCCAAAGATTTCGCCAGCATATTATCGCTAGTAGAAAGTGCATTGTTTGATATCATTGCTGATACGTTATAATTGATTCTCATATTTGCTCCTATCTGCCTGCTTCAGCAGGCTCTTTAAACTGTCTCGGATAAAGCTTCCTTTAAAGCGCCCAGCGCCATACCCGCTATCCTGTACAACTCTTTTGTTTCTTCCCTCTGACTGCCTTCAACAGAGCGGCTGCTGCTCATACTGCCCTCTACCACCTGTATCCTGCTGTCTTCAAAGCCTGCCGCTGAGAGCCTTGTGCCAAAATGCTCTGCCGCTTTTTCCAGAAGTGCTGCCGCTTCCCTGCCGCTTCCGCCGAGATAACCGGAAACAGTCCCGTCATTCACGGAAAATTCTCCTGAAAGATAACCGAATACCATCGTATCCACTCCTATGGAAATCCTTCCGCTTTCCTCAGAATTATGCACCAGCTTCAGGTGAACGGCTGTCAGCTCACCGTCTATCCATTGCGGTAAATCATATTCTTCTTCTTTTACTGCCCGCAGTCCCTGAAGATGAAGCTGCTTACATACAAGCTGCATCGCCCGTACATCCAGACTGTCCGCGCTTTCCGCAAAGGTAAGCTCCTTTGCCATTGCCTCTCCTTGACGGATGAACTCACTGTAAGCATTTTGCAGGCTTTCCCTGTCCGAAAATGCCGCTTCATCCACCGCAGTATTGCTTATATTCTCTCCAAAGTCCCACTCCGTTTCCACGGAAACGTTGCTGTTTTCCACGACTTCCCGCAGCTTCTTAAAAGGACTTGCGCCATCCTTTTGCAATGCATCTGCCGCCAGCAGATTGTCTATGGTAACAGGCTGTTCCAGCTGCTTTAAATTCTGCAGGACTTCATCTCCTACTTTATCCACGCTTCTAATCTGTGTCAGAAGCTCACGATTAAACGCCGTTTCTATCTGTATATCAATAGAGGCTCCTTGCTCCACAGCTTCCCTCAAGCCGCCGAAGCCGGAATCTACCAAGATATCCACGCCCTTTATTCTGCCGGTGCGGATTGCTGATAATAAATTTCCGAAATTTATCTCCGCCTGACTGCTTACCAGCTTTCCGACAGCAGCTCCATCCGATTTTTCAATCTGTCTGAGCAGTCTGTAAATCCCGATATAGGATTCCTTTTCCTCCGCCGTAATCTCATTGCGGCTCTCCAGATGATAGAGAAAACTGCTGTACTTTGTGCTCTCCTCATCATAAGTATCCCTTTCGGAAAGATAAGCATCAAGCTCTTCCATGGAACTCTTTAAAGGATTGACGCCGTCCCTTATCATGCCAAGCACTGCGGCGGGCGTCATTTTTTCCACAACCCGCTGTACGACCTTATCCGCTTCCTTAATGGCAAGAAGATTTTCCTCCGTCAGCTCCTGTCCGTTATAGCTTAAGCTTCTGACTGCTTTCCGGTTTTCCTCCGTCAGCTCCTGTCCCATATTCCGCAACAGTTCGTCTACATTGCGGAATGCCGACTGGATATTGTCTCCCAAATCCGCTCTCGGCGCAGTCATCATAGTTTCATAAGCCTCTCCCGCCTGCCGGAATACCTCCTCCAGCGCTTTTCCTGTCTCATATACGGAATCTATGCTAAGCGTCTCTCCCAAAGAAATCAGACGTCCTAATGTCACGGCCGGCAGATACGGAATCTCTTTTGCCTTCGAAACGGTTTCCCTGTATAAATCAACAGGCTGATTCACTGCAAACTCCGCTGACGCCTGCTTCTGTTCCAACGACTTTAACGCATCTATCAACTCCTCCATGGGAGTCGTATCTATGGAAAATCCACTTTTTAACAGCTTTACATTTGCCTCAAGCGTCATGTGCAGACGGACTTCTTCAAGCTGTCTTCTTGCTTTAACAGCCTCTGCGGTCGGTTCTGCCTCCAGAGAAGCCTGATATTTATGCTCGTATTCAACATAGCACTCCACCGCCCTGCGGTAAACACTCTTTCCCTCTGCCAGATTTGCCTCTCCTGCCGGACGCCCTTCCGCCAGCGCTCCCGCAATTGCGCCAAGCAGCTCCTCTGCCTGTGCCGGAAGCTCCACTTCCTTTAACTCCTCCATGAGGCTGAAGCTTTTCTCCGTAAGCGGCACGCCTTTTTCTATCAGCCAGTAACCGTCTGCCAAAGTTTCCTCTGTAACAGGATAACCCGCATTCTCTATAATTTTTTCTACCTGCGCCCGCAGCTTTTCGGTGTCAGCGGCAGAAGCTTTCTGGGCATAATAGCCCGGCATTTCCTCGGCAAAATAGCCCTGTCCCTGACGACTTGCATCCACCGCACCCGCATGCTCTGCCAGGTATAAACTGTCAATATCCGGCTCCATTTCATTGGTCACCATATATTTCATGGCGCCTTCTGACAGTTCTGTCAGTTCTTCTCCTCTGGAGAATGCTTCCAAAGCCTGCTCCACATTTTCCTGCGTAACCGGAACATCCTCCATGGCAAAAGCCTTCACAAGCTGTTCCGCAAAAGCCATACTGCCTGTAATGTCTGCCAGCTTTTCCATATCGATGTCGTCAGTATAACCTACTACATTGGCGCCGCCCTTTATCATCTCCGCCTTTATGGTATCCAAAATGGTTACAGCTTCTTCAATGTCCACATCCGTCAGACTGTGTCCTTCCTTCTGCAGCTTTGCAAAATCTTCGTCGGACATAGAATGAGACATTACTGTCATGTAATTACGGTACAGGGTAAGCTCCTCGCTCCCTGCTGCCTGCATCACTTCCTCCGCCGTCCTTCCGTGGACTCCATGGCTTTTATGAAAGCCATACGCAGTGTTTTCCGTAACTGTTCCAGAAATGTCCAATGCATAACTGCTCTCCGCCCTCTTTGAAGCAGAAGAAGCAGCCGGATATGCAGTTGTAACCTTGTCTACATTTGAAGAGGGTGTATTGTTAAATGTAATATGCATATTTTCCCATTCCTCTCTTGCAGCTTAGGCAATGCAAAATAAAAGATGAACGTATCCTTACGCTCATCTTTTATTTCGTCACGCTTACCCGTTTTCTTAACCTTTAAAATACAAATACTGCTGCCATATAAGGTCCCAAATCAAAAGTAATGGAATAATCCTTATAATTTTCCGGCTCCGCCTCTGCCTCCAATACCTCCGGAAGCTTGCAGCCGGTTCCGCCAAAACGCTCTTCATCACTGTTTAACAGCAAGCGGTATTTTTTCTTTACCGGTACGCCCAGCCGATAGTCCTCCCATTTCATGGGTGTCATATTTATCACAAAAAGCAGGTTGTTCTTTCCTGTTTTGGACTTTCTGAAAAAGCTATAAGTGCTTCTGGCGCTGTCGTCTGCATTCAGCCATCCAAAACCTTCCCAGCTATTGTCTATGGAATACATACAGGGATACTTTCTGTAAATTGTCAAAAGCTCGGAAACATAAGCCTTCAATCCGCTGTTAAGTGGCTCCTCCAACAGAAACCAGTCCAACTCCCGCTCCTCGCTCCACTCTCTCTCCTGACCAAAATCCTGTCCCATAAACAGGAGCTTTTTGCCCGAGTGTCCGAACATATAAGTATAACCCGCGCGCAGGTTGGCGTATTTATCCGTGTGGTACCCCGGCATTTTATTGACCATGGAGCACTTCAGATGCACTACCTCGTCATGAGAAAGAGGCAGGATATAATTTTCACTCTCATTGTAGCTCATGGCAAAGGTCATGGCATAATGATTATCCTTCCTGAAATAAGGGTCCAGCTTCATGTATTCGCAAAAATCATGCATCCAGCCCATATTCCACTTAAAGGTAAATCCCAGCCCATCATCCTCTACCCGACCGGTAACCTGCGGCCATGCCGTAGATTCCTCCGCAATTGTCATAAAGCCCGGGTAAGTTCCCCTCACCACAGAATTGAGATGCTTAAAAAATTCGATTGCTTCCAGATTCTTGTTGCCGCCGTATTTATTAGGACACCACTGTCCGTCTTTTTTGCCGTAATCCAAATAGAGCATGGAGGCAACGGCATCCACCCTGATACCATCAATATGAAACTCTCTCAGCCAAAACAATACATTAGCAATCAGAAAGTTCTTGACTTCTGTTTTACCGTAATTAAAAATCTTGGTTCCCCAGTCCGGATGCTCACCCAGTCTTGGATCCGGATGCTCAAAAATACACCTGCCGTCAAAGCATCCCAAACCATGCGCATCTGTTGCAAAATGTGCAGGCACCCAGTCCAAAATCACACCTACATTTGCAGCATGAAGCCGATTTACCAGATACATAAAATCCTTCGGCGTACCATAGCGGGAAGTAGGTGCGTAATATCCCGTAACCTGATAACCCCAGGAACCGTCAAAGGGATGCTCCGCAATTCCCATCAGTTCTACATGGGTGTACTTCATTTCTTTCAGATATTCTACCAACCTGTCTGCAAACTCTCTGTAATTGTAAAAGCCGTCCGGTGTGCCATTTGGATGCTTCATCCATGAGCCGATATGACATTCATAGATGGCAATCGGCTTCTCTAGAAGACTGCCGCTGTCCCTCGCTGTCATCCATTTTTCATCTTCCCACGCAAAGCCCTGCAGATTAGTGACTTTGGAGGCGTTGCCCGGACGCATCTCTGCATAATTTGCAAAAGGATCCGCCTTATAAAGCTTCCATCCCTCACTGGTCGTAATGAGAAACTTATACATGGTACCCTCTTCAACATCCGGCACAAAAAGCGTGTGAATGCCGCCCGGTCCGATTTTTGTCATCCGATGGCTATCCTCATTCCAGCCATTAAACTCTCCTATTACATGCACGGAGGCCGCATTTGGCGCCCACACAGCAAAGAAAACGCCTTTCACACCATTTTCTACCGAAAAATGTGCTCCCAGCTTTTTGTAAATATCATAATGTGTGCCCTGTGCAAACAAATACTGATCCGCCTCTGTAATTACCACGGTTTCCAACCCGTCTGCAGCCTGAATCTTCTTACTCATAAAACCCCATCCTATACCAATATATTATATGAAATCCTTTTCTCTCAGGATAATCATATCTTCCTCATCATACCGCTTTGCCAGCAAAATGTCAAAGAAGTGCCCCAGCGTCTTTCTATTTGCATGACGGATTGCTCCTTCCATAATTTCCTTGACCTCTGCAACCGTCACCGCATGGTCGCTGGTCTGCCGCTCTGCAATGCAGGTATGTAATGCCAGAACGCCAAGCTCGTCTATGCTGTACTCTTTATCCTTGGCATATTTTTTGCCGATGGCAACCAAAGAATCGTTATCAAGTGCTTCTATGTCGATTCTGATATTAAAACACTCTAAAAGAGCAGGACTCCTTTTTAAAAGCTTGTCCATGGATTTTTTTAAATCCTCCAGAACTACGATAATACCGCTGTGCTCCTGTTCTAAAGCATTTCTAATCTGCTCGGCAGTTTCCTTCTTAAGCGCTCCTGCATTCTGTATAATCAACGCACCGTTTACCAGCTTTTTAAAGGTCGCTCCTACTTTCTTTTTGTTAAGGGCGTCTCCGGAAATTTTCGCTATCTTTCCGGAAAAATTACTGTCCGTCTGCTGCACCTCTTTGATCAGGTTTTTTGCCAGCGTCATGGTATCCATTCCCTCTTCACCGGTTATGATGACATTGCCGGTATATGCAGCCATACTGATATTGTCAATCGCATAAACAATCTGTTCTTTTGTGGCTTTGCTCTGCAGATAATGACCAAAATGCTGCCTCTCTTCCGGGGACATGGCGCGGACCTTACTGCCCTCATGTTTTACCGTTTCATTCGGCTCCTTTGTATCCTCCTTTGCCGATTTCTCTACGCCACTGCCAGCCGCTTCTGTTTTACCATTGGTCTCTTCTTCCGGTTCGGCTGATTCCTCTGCAGACTTGCCAACGCCGCTTTCCGTTTCGTCTTCAGAGGGCTCTTCGCCGGTCTCTGACTCATGGCTATCAAATTCTTCGTCAGCCTCCGGCTCATAACCATCAAATTCTTCTTCGGCTTCCGGCTCATAGCTGCTAATTTCTTCTTCAGCCTCCGGCTCGTAGCTGTCAATTTCTTCTTCAGCCTCCGGCTCGTAGCTGTCAATTGCGTCGTCGGGTGCAGGCGATGTGGGGGGTCTGTGTTGGTAAGACTAAGGATCGTGGGGGTGGGGGTG
>CAMWUP010000067.1 GCA_947177465.1 uncultured Lachnospiraceae bacterium | reverse complement strand
GATGGACAATCTGCTGATTTTGATGGCTGACAGTCCCAAAGGGAAAACCTTTCCTATAGACAGACGTTTGCGGGATGGGGAAACCTGTCTCTATTACTTTTTTTACAGACTTGCCATGCGGCTGGTAGAGAAAGGGATGGCAAAGCCCTTTGGAGAAAACAGAGACTGGCTTTGCTTTGTGCCGGACAATCCGCCTGCCATACCGATTGCAAAGGCGCTGGCGGTATTTCTGGGTGCAGAGGTGAAATGCGACGAGGAACAGAACGGCAGATTTCGCGCGGACAGGGAGTATATTATTGTGCGGGATGTATTCCATATGTCCTGTGAGCTGGACAGGCTGAGCACGGCCATTTCTTTGAGCGGCGGTCAGGTGAAGGGCGTTGCCTGTCTGGTGGATATCTATACTGGTGTGGGAGACAGAAAGAATCGGGTCAGTCTACACACCATAGATTTAGAACAGGGAATCAGCTATAGAATAAAGCAAAAGCGGGAAAACTTAGGGCAAGAGGGTGACTTTTAGGAAAGATAATGCTATAATTGCTGTAATTAGGCTTTTGAGAAGAGGAGAGGGCGATGCAGCAGTTATTTTTGCAACAGAGCTATCAGGATTGTTGGGAAACGTATGAAAAGAGTCTGCAGAGTGGTTCGTGTATCCGATGGGACTATGTGATTTTAACCGCCTCAAACGAGGCGCAGGCGGAGAGCTACCGGATTCAGATAGAGTACCGCCGCACAGCGGGATATCTGCCGGAAGGTACGAAATATGCGGTTTTGGCTGACCCGGAAGGAAAGCGGGTGGGAAGCGGCGGCGCTACGCTGAATGTGCTGCGTTATCTGAGGGAGGACGGGTGCGGCAGTTTTTCGGGAAAGCGGATTCTGGTGATACATTCCGGCGGGGACAGTAAGCGGATTCCCCAGTATAGTATATGCGGCAAGATTTTTTCGCCGGTGCCGAGGGAACTGCCGGACGGCAGGAATTCCACGCTGTTTGACGAATTTATGATTAGTATGGCCGGTGTTGCCGGCAGGCTTAAGGAAGGCATGCTGGTGCTTTCCGGAGATGTGCTGCTGTTGTTCAATCCACTTCAGATTGATTTTACTTTTTCGGGAGCGGCGGCGCTCTCCATCAAGGAGCCGGTTCGCCTCGGGACGAGACATGGTGTTTTCTTAAATGACGGTTCTGACTATGTGGGCAGATTTTTGCACAAGCAGACAGAGGAAGTGCTTGCGGAATATGGTGCAGTCAACGGGCAGGGCTGCGTGGATTTAGACACGGGAGCGGTCGCGCTGGATGTAAAGCTGATGGAAGCATTGTATGGTCTTATCAGCACGAACGGCAGGACGGATGGGGAAAAGTTTGCCCGTTTTGTCAATGAAAAGGCGCGTATCAGCTTTTACGGTGATTTTCTCTATCCGCTTGCAAAGGAGGCGGACAGGGAGTCTTATATGAAGGAAGCAGGAGATGGTCCTGTGTGTGAGGAGCTTCTTTGCTGCCGTCGGGCAATCTGGGATGCTATTTCCGGTTTTTCCATGCGGCTGCTCAGCCTGACGCCGGCAGAGTTTATCCATTTCGGCACCACAAAGGAGCTGCTTGCGCTTATGACAAAGGGCGTGGAGGAGTACGCCTTTCTTGGCTGGAAAAAAAAGGTGGGTACAGGGTTAGGACAGGAAGGACCGGCGGTTTATAATTCCGTCATCGGACAGGGGATTTTTGCGGACGAAACAGTATATATAGAAAACGCCGTGCTGAACTTTGGTATGCGGATTGGGCGGGGGAGCATTATCAGCAATATCCGGTATGCCGGAGAGGAAAAGCTGGTGATTCCCGCCGGAGTGGTACTGACAGGCGCACGTCTGTCGGACGGGCGCTTTACCGTGCGTATTTATGGTACGGAGGACAACCCCAAGGACAGAATCGGAGAAATGATGAGCGGTAATATCCTGACGCTTTTAGGAGAGGATACCACGCTGTGGGATGCGCCCGTCTACCCCGTCTGTGCGGAAAGGGACGAAGCCGTGCAGGCGGCGCTTATCACATACCGCATGATGAAGGGAATTGCTTCGCTGGAGGAAAAGGAGTGGTGGCTCAAACAGGAGAAAATCAGTTTAAGCCAAAGCTTTGCACAGGCTGACGTTCATTATGCTGTCACGGGTGTTTTAGAGCTTGCGGAGCAGATTGCGGTTTACCGTGCCATTTTGCTGCTGGCGCAGCGTTTTCCCTGGCAGAGCGCCATGGATACGTTTGGAAAGCGGGGCATGAACGAGGAGCAGAAAAAGCAGATGCTTGCAATGGCGGAGTCAGCAGATTTCAGTACGTCTCTTCGGATTTATAATGCGCTTGCGGGCGAGGAGAAGCGGCGCGGGGGCGCTTATGAGCACTACGAAAAAATGTGTTTTGCGGCAATCCGCAGAGCTGTATATGAAAACAACGGTATACACTGTCATAAAGCGCTGCAGTTCAAGAAGCATGAGGCGCATGTGGAGCTTCCGGTCCGCGTCAACTGGGCGGGCGGCTGGACGGATACACCGCCTCATTGTCTGGAAAAGGGAGGTACGGTGGTCAATGCTGCCATCAAATTAAACGGTGTGCTTCCGGTTCAGGTTACGGTACGGAGAATAGAAGCGTTGAAGATAGAAGTGGCAAGCGAGGATATCGGCGCGTTTGGGGAATTATGCTCTCTGGAAGAAATTTACGACTGCAGCAACCCTTATGACGCTTTTGCCTTGCATAAGGCGGCGCTGCTTGCCTGCGGCGTGGTGCCGGAAGCCATACCGGAAGGAGAAGGGCTTACCCTTCAGGATATTTTGAAAAAGATGGGCGGCGGTCTGTTCCTCTCCACGCAGGTGGTGGGGATTCCGAAGGGCTCTGGTCTGGGGACAAGCAGTATACTGGCAGCGGCATGTGCCAAAGCCCTGTATGAGGTGATGGGAGAGCCGGCTGCGAACGAAACCTTATACAAGCTTGTGCTCTATATGGAACAGCTTATGAGTACGGGAGGCGGCTGGCAGGACCAGGTCGGCGGCTTATGCGGCGGCATCAAGTTTATTACTACCATGCCCGGGCTTACACAGGATATCAGAGTGCGCGAGGTGGAAATAAGCGGGGCGGCAGCAACGGAGCTGCAGGAGCGTTTTGCACTGATTTATACAGGACAGAGGAGGCTGGCGCGCAACTTGCTCAGAGATGTGATGGGCAGTTATATCGGCGGGCGGTGCGAGACGGTAGAGGCGTTATATTTTATGCACAAGATGGCGGCGCTTATGCGTTTTGAACTGGAGAGAGGCGATATCGATGAGGTGGCGAAGCTTTTTAACCGGCATTGGGAGCTGTCGAAGCAGCTTGACGACGGCTGTACCAACACCTGTATCGAGCAGATATTCAGAGCCTGTGAGGATTTGATAGCAGGCAGGTTTATTGCGGGAGCCGGAGGAGGCGGATTTTTGCAGGTTATTTTAAAAAGAAATGTGACAAAGAAGCAGCTCCGTGAAAGGCTGAGAGAGGTATTTCAGGATAGCGGCGTAGATGTCTGGGAAAGTGAGTTTGTCTGGGAATGAAGCGGCACTAAGACCGGCTTGTGTGAGAATGAGGATTAAGATGGACAGATACGAAGATGAAAATATTTATCTTTGTCCGATGACGGACGAGGACACGGAGGACATTATCCGCTGGCGGAACAGCGACGCAGTGCGCACGAAATTTATCTATCAGGCGCCGTTTACAAGGCAGTCCCATGAAAAATGGGTGGAAACCATGGTGCGTACCGGCAAGGTTGTGCAGATGATAATCTGCGAAAAAAACGGGGACAAAAAGATTGGCTCCGTGTATATCAGGGATATCGATGCGGTGCACCACAAAGGAGAATACGGCATCTTTATTGGTGAGGCAGAGGCAAGGGGAAAGGGGTATGGAACGGCGGCGGCGCTTTTGATGAAGCAGTATGCCTTTTCGGAGCTGCACCTGCATCGCTTGTTTCTGCGGGTTTTTGCGGACAATGCACAGGCGATTGCCAGTTATGAGAAAGCCGGTTTTGTGCGGGAGGCATATCTTAAGGATGATGTGTGCATAGACGGGCAGTTTCGGGATATCGTACTGATGGCGGCACTTGCCGGACCCATTACAGAAGAAAATAAAGGGAGTCTTTAGAAGACGGAAAAGAGGAGCTATGAAGTATAATTTTAACGTCCCCCCCTATACGGGAAAAGAGGCGGAATACATTGGACAGGCTGTGAAAAACCAGAAAATATGCGGCGATGGTGAGTTTACAAAAAAGTGCAATGCGTGGCTGGAGGAAAAGACGGGGACGAAAAAATGTCTGCTGACCACTTCCTGTACCCATGCGACAGAGCTTGCGGCTCTGCTTTTAGATATCAAGCCCGGGGACGAGGTTATTATGCCGTCTTACACCTTTGTGTCCACGGCGAACGCTTTTGTGCTGCGGGGAGCGGTACCGGTGTTTGTGGATATCCGGCCGGACACCATGAACATAGACGAAAAATTGATTGCGGATGCTGTAACGGAAAAGACGAAGGCGGTTGTGCCGGTGCATTATGCGGGCGTATCGTGTGAGATGGATGCGATTATGGACATCGCAAAAAGGCATAAGCTGTATGTGGTGGAGGATGCTGCGCAGGGCATAATGTCTTCCTACAAAGGAAAGGCGCTCGGCACTTTTGGCGAATTTGGCTGCTTTTCCTTCCATGAAACCAAAAATTACAGTATGGGCGAGGGCGGCGCGCTGTTGATACGGGACGAAGCGTTTATAGAGAAGGCGGAGATTATAAGAGAAAAGGGCACAAACCGCTCCAAATATTACAGAGGACAGATTGACAAATACACGTGGGTGGATTTTGGCTCCTCTTATCTGCCCAGCGATATGAACGCGGCTTATCTGTATGCCCAGCTTGAGATGGCGGACGAAATGAACGAAGCGCGGCTGGCGGTATGGAACCGCTATTATGAAAATTTGGCTCCTCTTGCAGAGAGCGGCAGAATTGAACTGCCCGTGGTGCCTGAGGGATGCGTCCACAATGCGCATATGTTTTATGTGAAGGCGGCGGATATTGAGGAGAGGACGGCCTTAATCCAATTTTTAAAGGACAATGATATTTTATCTGTATTCCATTATATTCCGCTTCACACGGCGACGGCAGGACAAAAGTTTGGGCGTTTTCACGGAGAGGACAGATTTACCACAAGGGAGAGCGAACGACTGCTGCGCCTTCCTATGTACTATAAGCTGACGCCGGACGATGCAGATTACATCAGCGGCAAGGTGAAGGCGTTTTATGGAGGATGAAAATGCTGGTTTTGCAAATCGGAATATTACTGCTGTTTGCGGTGGCGGTTCCGCTGGGAGCCGGCGCCGGAATTGCGGCGTTTGTGGACAGACAGGAAAAAAATGCAGGCTTTATGTGGATGGCGGGCTATCTGGTGTTGCTCGCTGTTTTTCAGATTTTGTCGGTGCCGCTGATTATAAGGGGAGCACGTTTTTCCACGCTGGTGCTGTGGTTTGCGGTGCTTTGTGTTCTTTTGTCTGCTGCCGGCGTTATTGTCTGGCTGTATCGTCTGCACAAGCGTCCTGCTCTGCAGGCAGTGAGAGGGAAAGCGGAAAAGGGAGAAATCCTCCTGTGGGTGGTATTCGGCGCGCTGCTGCTTCTGCAGTTGTTTATGGCATGTTATCTTACCTTTGCCGACGGGGATGACGCCTATTTTGTGACGGCTGCCACCATTGCCGACGGTACGGATACCATGTATTTTTATCTGCCCTACACCGGAGGCACTACCAGTCTGGATATGCGGCATGCGCTTGCGCCCTTTCCTTTGTATATTGCTTTTCTGGCGAGAATAACAGGGCTCCATACTGCGACGGTGGCACATGTTGCGCTGCCGGTGATTTTGATTCCGCTGACCTATTGCATCTATGGATTAATCGGGAGCCGGCTGTTTAAGGCAAAGCGCAGACAGCTCCCTGTTTTTATGGTTTTTACTGCGATTTTGATTCTGTGGGGCAATTATTCCCTGTATACGGCGGAAACCTTTTTAATGACAAGAACCCGTCAGGGAAAGGCGGCGTTGGGCAATATCATGGTTCCGGCGTTTTTCTTTTTGGTGTATCTGGTCGGCGAGCGTCTTGCTGAAAACAAAAAGGTGGAAATTAGTCTTTGGCTGTTGTTGTTTTGCCTGACGACATTTTCCTGCCTGTGCAGCACGTTCGGCGGATTTTTGGCAGCGGTGCTTTTCGGCGCCTTTGGGTTGTGTGCGCTGACGGTTTATAAGCGATGGCGGCTTTTGCTTCCGCTTGTACTCTGCCTGCTGCCGGCGGCAATCTATATGGGTATGTACATGATTATGAAATAGCGGCAGGAGGCTTGCATGGGAAGTATGTGGAACTGGGTCATGACCCAGTATAAGGGATATATCGGAACCGGTATGATAGCGGGGTTGTTTCTGGCAGCGCTGGTCTGGCTCTTTGTCACGGAAAAGAACCGGAATACCAGAATTGTATTTATTTATATGCCTGCCGTGGTACTGCTTTTGTTTTTCTGTCCCCTTTTTGCAAGGATTGTCAATTTGTTTACGGGGGAAGAAATCTATTACCGGATTTTGTGGCTGGTACCTGTAGTTCCGGTTCTGGCGTATGCGGCGGTCAGGCTTATGCTGCAGTGTGCCGGAAAAAAAAGGGTGGTCGTGGGAGCGGCGCTGGGCGGTATTATTATTTTGTCGGGCAGTCTGGTGTATGAAAGTCCTTATTTTTCCAAAGCTGAAAATTGGTATCATGTGCCGGAGGCGGCGGTGAAAATCTGCGATGCCATTGAGGTGGAAGGGGAATGGGTCAGAGCGGCGTTTCCCGAGGAACTGATACCGTTTGTCCGTCAGTATTCGCCCTGGATAAATATGCCTTATGGCAGGGAAATGCTGATTAGCAGGTGGTCTGTGTGGGGCTTTCAAAGCGAGTTGTATGATTTGCTGAAGGAGGAGACCCTGAACGTGGGAAGAATCGCGGAACTGGCGCGGGAGCAGAACTGCGATTATGTGGTATTTGCAGAGGGGAAAAAGCTGTCAGGACGTTTTGAGGAGTATGGCTTTGAACTGTTTGATGTGCTTGGCGGGTATGCCGTTTACGCGGACAGAATGTCAAAATAGGAAGCAGCCTGCCAAAATGCAAAAAGCCGGAACATGCCGGCTTTTTTAGGGAAACACTTTTTAATAAGTATTTTTTTATTCTGTATCCGTGAGCTTATCCAAAGCCTTTTTCATCTGCGCCGCGATAAGCTTTCTGCCTTCCGCATTGAGGTGCACATTGTCGGTCAGATAATCGGCTGCATTGTCTTCGTTTATGCCGCCATAGAAATTGTCGATAAAGGTCACTTGCGCATCCATACAGGCGTCATATTGGTAGAAGAAGTAGGAGGACAAACGTCCTGTGCCGAACTCCTTGGAATCGCTGTTGATGAAGCTGCCGTCCTCAGCGAGGTCATAGGCAAAGGCGGGCGACATAACGACTACCTGAATCCAAGGATAAGCCTGACGAATCAGTTGAATACCCGATATCATGGAGCCTGCGAAAAAGCGGGTGTCGGACATATTTCCTTCATTGTAAATGGCACGTTTTGCAAAATGGTCGCTTCCGTCATACATAATGTAGATAAAATCAACCGTGTTAAAGTCGATGCTCTGCAGAAGCTCTACTGCCGCCTTGGTATCGCTGTCAAGCTCTCCCATGGCATTGACGGCAGAATGTAAAATGTCGCCGTTTCCGGCGGCAGCGGCAGCAAGGTGATAGAAGCTGAATGCGTCGATGGGATAATCGGCAGAAAAGGCTTCGTTGGAGGTGCTCATATAGGAGCCGGGGATAGCGCAGTTGTAAACAACAGCTCCCGTTTCTGCGGCAAGAAGCTTACAGGGATTATCTGAGGCCTCTCTGTCATCGGCAAAGGGTGCGTTTCCGAAGCAGACAATCGTGGTTACGCCGTCGTCCTCGGGAAATCCTGCTGTATCCTCGATTTTGTAAAAGGTGTCGTAGACGGTTATCTCAGGATTGTCGGGAACCGGTATGGCGTCGATTTCTTCCTGCGTGATACCGCGTCCGAAGCCCCAAAATTTGCTGACGATAATGATAATGGCCAGAATGGAGATAACCACAAAAATCAGGTGAAAGCTTATCTTGAATTTCTTATTGTCTTTTTCCATATTTCCTTCCGTTCCGCCGCGGTGCGGCACTTTTACATTCCTGTATTTAAACTTGTTTGATTGTACTATATATATGGAAAGATTGTCCAGTCCTGCACAAAATATTTAATAAAAAGTAAAGAAATGATACAAACAAGATACAAAAATAAGGAAAATGAGGTAAAAGGCTCCAGCAAGGTAAAGGAACTTCATAAAAAAATAAGAAAATAGCGGTGTTTCAGCTTGGATTGCGCCTTGATTGAGATTAGGGATAATGATATAATGTTACAGAATTGTTAAGAGCCAACCACAGAAAGGTATGTGACAGGATGAAGAAATTGTTTAATCACACGAAGCGGGATTATGAGGCAGACAAAAATCTCGAGTGGGATGATTTGGAGTATACAGAAGAATTTGAAGATGAAGTCTATGAAGAGGAGGACTATGACGACTCTGAAACAGATGACGGATTTTATGAGGAGGAAGCAGAGGAAGAGACGGAATATTACGAGGACGAGTATGACGAAGAAGCTGTAGAAGACGAAGCGTATTATGAGGCAGAAGCCGAAGAGGACGAAGCATATTATGAAGCGGAATCTGACGAGGCAGCTTATGAAGAAGCCGAAGAGGACGAAGCATATTATG
>CAMWUP010000066.1 GCA_947177465.1 uncultured Lachnospiraceae bacterium | reverse complement strand
AAGCTCAATGAGTCCTATACGGGCATCCTCCGTTATCCCATCTGCTTTGGCGCTGACAAGCACAAAGCCGGGACATTTTTCTAAAAGCAAATCGCTTAAGCCCCACTGCCACCCGCTGAAGGTAATCTGATAGCCGCCTATTTGCACCGTTTCGCCATACTGAAACGTCTGTATTTGCGGGTCCGGATATTTACCATGCAGAACAATGGCGTTATGAACGGTAAAGCCAATAGACAGCAGGATAATGCATGCGGCAAAAATATACTTTTTCATTTTCATCCTCATTTCTGTCCATCTGTAAATGTAGAAAAACGTCCCTGTTCCACCTTGTAAATGGTATCTGACAAATTTTCCAGTTCTTCCCGATTGTGGCACGCCAGAATAATCAGCGCACCTTTTTGCTTCTCCTCCAGTATAATATGCTTCACCTGCTCACAACCGTCGGCATCCAACCCGTTAAACGGCTCGTCAAGCACAAGCAGGCGGGGATTCTCCATAATAGCGCAGGCAATGCCCAGCCGCTGCCGCATGCCAAGCGAATATTTTCTTGTATTTCTTTTGTCATTCGGCTCTAACCCGACTCTTATGAGGGATTTGCGGATATCTTCGCCTTTTATTTCTTTTTTGATACAGGACAGCAGCCTCAGATTTTCATACCCTGTATAATCTGGCAGAAATACAGGTGTTTCAATCAGCATCCCCAGACCGTCAGGATAGGAAAAATCCTTCCATTGCTGCGCGCCGTCGATTGTTATCTTCCCTTCCGTAATCCGAATCAAACCGCAGACAGCACGCATAAGCATGGTTTTTCCCGAACCGTTTCTGCCAAAAAGACCGTAAATATTTCCGCTCTCCATGCACAGACTGACCTGGTTCAGAACCGTTGCTCCCTGAATGATTTTCGTTACATTTTCTATCTTAAGTATCATTTTGTTTCTCCTTGTCCGTTTCTCATGATTCCGGCAAAATATCCTTCTTTTGAAAAAGCAGCATACCGACGGCAAAACTGAGGCTTGCCAGCACAAGACAGCGCAGAATTCCGCCTGTCACTGACAGATTGGTATTTCCCGAAACCCAGCTCTGTCTGTACAGCATGGAATAATTGCCGATAAAAAAAGGCTTCATCCAGAATACGGAGGCAGTCATATAGGCAATATTGAGCATAAAAGAAAGTACCGGACCGACAAACAGCGACAGCACCACCTGCATAACTCCCAATGCAGTAGATACGCAGACAGGAAGAAATATAAAAGCCGTCAGAAGCTCCGTCACGCTTTTGCCTGCAACCCGTATGCCTGCCAGACCGATGATACCGCCGCGCGGGATAACAGTTCCGCCGCAAACCAGATTTCCAATCAGCATAGTCAAAAGAAAACAGCCGTAATACAGCACAATATTTACGACTACGCTGATACATTTACTGATTAACCACATTGCCCGCGTGCGTGTGCGGACAAGCGCCTGTCCGTTTCCGGAATACAGCTCTCCCGCAGGATAAAAGCCAATCAGAAAAAAAAGGTAAATGTGGAATAAAAACCAGTATGCCGGCAGTTGAAAGG
Organism: uncultured Lachnospiraceae bacterium; assembly: GCA_947177465.1. GTDB lineage: Bacteria > Bacillota > Clostridia > Lachnospirales > Lachnospiraceae > Acetatifactor. The sequence continues at coordinate 7,339 of CAMWUP010000066.1, read as the reverse complement.
AGCTGTCTGAAGACAGCAGATATTCCCTTGCCCCGCCCATGGTCTGCCACAACGCGGAAAGCAAGTCACTGGAGCCTGCATAAAATAAAATACTGTGAAAGGTACGAATACATAAAAACACATGAATCATGAATGCAAAAAGCCATTTCCAGCGGTTCTGCCGAAAAAAATACCGGATATCATATAAAATGAGACGTATCATATTTCTGTACTTCATCGCATCCCATGCTCCTCTCTGATATATCGAAAAGCCGCAAAAACACCAAAAGACCATATCCCCATCACTTCCGCACCCAGTATCACCCATGTGGTTATGAATTGCTGGCACGGGCGCAGGAAGCCGGACGGACACAGCTCAAAACGCTGTATTGTCGTTCCCGCGCAATGAAGCGCCATATAGCAAAAGAATGGCGTCAGTATTGCCATATACCTGTTGGCGGTAAAAAGTCCCGCAGCAATGGAAAGCGTATTCAGACTTCCGAAAAACAGCCCGTTTATGCCCAGGTAAACCAGTACATACCAAAAAGGCTTTGCATAAAACAAGTCCCCCAAAAGCGATTTTGTACTGATTGGCGAAAGTCCCAGTCCTGCCTTGGGAACAATCGCCGGAAGCATAGCGCTTGTCAGCGCAAAGTCAAACAGCAGCGGCAGCACGGCAATCAAGGCTCCCGTCAAAAACGAAACGAGCAGTTTTGTCTGCACGAACGGTCTTTTTCCCCCTCGTATTACCGCCTGCCCGCCAATACTGCCGGCGCAGTCGCACAGCCAGCTGTCACCGTAGGGCAGTGCACACACAATCGGTACCAGCAGGTAAAACAGCGTTGACTGCAGCGAGTAGTACTCTCCTCCAAGCCACCGGTTATATGCAGACAACGGATAAACTCCTGCAAAAATCCAGCCGCGGAGCGGAACAATATAAGCAAAGCAGTGCCAAACGCTCAACCCGAATCCAAAGATAAGAGCCGGAAGAAGCCGCCTGTTCCAAAAAGCCCTCTTTAATTCCATTCTCAGATAGTGTTTCACACAAACCTCCCCCTCAAGGCTTAATCAGCCCGCTCAAATCAACAAAAATTGCATTGGGGTCTGTCGCCCCGCCCGCATCTGTCCAGCAGTCGGCCTGCCTGATGGCAAGATATATCTTATCGTATTTTTCCAGTGTCCCATCTTCCACAATGTACCCAACCTCGCTGGTGATGGTTTCTCCCGGCGCAAGCTCGTAAAACAGTACCTCACTGACAGTACCGCCCGTCCAGTGCACATCAATGTAATTCGTCTCGGAACGGTCGCAAAAAATATTATTCGCATCAAGAAAATAGATACCTTTGCCGGGACGGAATATCTTTACTTTGGAATCGGTCGTATTGGTATACTGCAGGGACAGGAAAATATAACTGCAGTCCTTCACCAGATTGCCATTACTGTCTATACCGTTGTCATCCCAAAAATAATTCAGATTTTCCATATTGCGTTCTCCGAATTCTTTCGTCACTTCACAGTTTAACAGCTCCCAGGCAACGCCATCATCGTCCGGAATCTCCGACACCGGAAAAATACACTCCGGCAGCACATAAACGTAGCTGTCCGGCAGTTCGTCCCGGCTCCCCGTCCCATCCCCGGTCAGGTCCGGTCCGGTCATATCCGTTTCCCCGTCCTGGGCGGTTGTCCGATCCTGTTCCCCGTCTTGGGTGGTTGGGGGATTTTGGCTGTCCGAAGGTAATTTTTTCGGTGCTGCGCTGCATCCTGCCAGCAGAACACAGCTAAGGGTGAAAAGCAAAATCTTTTTTAAATAGTGACACATCATCGTATTCCTCCTTATACAGCGGTTCTGCTCCGACTGCGCACAGGCGCAGAACCGCTTCTTTTGTACTTATTTCAGGCCTGTTGTAAACAGTATATCTTTGCCAATCCATGGAGTCCCCAAAAAAATGCAAAAAAAATGCAAAGAGTACAAGCCTCTCTGCATTTTCCTATTCTTACCGTAAATCATTGAACGCGATGCTGTAGCCGCAGAATGTGCCGTCCGATACATCATAGTACAGGACAAAATTGCAGTCTTCCAGAATACACACATATGCCGCCATGGAAGAATCCGAATACATCTGCCATTCTCCGTGCGCGCAATACCCCCTGAGACTGCCAGTCGGATGTTCCTCTTCAGCCGGAAGACACTCTAAGGCAGCTATCATAAGCGAATTGTACGCGGCTTGCAGCACAAGAATATCGTCGATTTTTCCGGCGTACTCAAAAAGCGCCTCAGAAAGAGTCCCCTGCTCAAGCGTATGGACATCAACACTGTCGCCTTCAGGATATAATACCTTCTCTGTCCCATACAGCGTCAGTACAGGTATGAACTCCCTGTCCACTGCAATAATCAGACTGCGCTCCCCGTCACTTTGGGGCAGTCTGACATGAAACAAATACTGCATGCCATATCTATCGGCTTCCACAGTATCCGACTGATATTGATATGTGGCAACATTGGCCGTCTCCAAATCTGAAAACTCCAGCCCCGCCAGCTCCAAAAGCGGCAGATAAACAGACGGACGGGTATGACAAGAATCCAGAAGCAGGTAAGCTCCGTCTGTTTCTGCAATGACGCCTGACTCCAGCGCACAGGAAAACGGGTAAAGCACCTCTCTGCCATACGCCTGCTTCGCTTCGCGCCATCCGGTTTCGCTGTCAGAACGTTCCTCCATCAGCGACTCTGGCTGAAAAATAGTTTGATATAACAATGAAATGCCAAATGTGCCCGCTGTAATCAGCAGGGCACAGACAATGGCAGTGATTATGATTCCCTTCCCCTTCATCCCTGGTCCTCACTCCCGCTCTCATACAATGGTATGGAAACCGTAACCGTTGTACCTGCGTTTACCTTGCTTTCAATCGTCAGTTCACCATGGTGCGCTGCGGCGATTGCCTTGCACAGCGCAAGGCCGATTCCGGCTCCTCCCGCCTTTCTTGTCCGCGCCTTGTCCACCATATAGAAAGCCTCTGTCACATATGCAATCTGTTCTTCGGGAATACCGATTCCCTGATCCGCAACTTGAATCAGCGCGCGGGCATCCTCTCTCCTGCTGCTGATATGTATCGTTTTGCCCGGGGCAGACGCCTTTCTTGCATTATCTATCAAATTGACAAACAGCGTGGCAAGCAGCGTTTCCTCTGCCAGAATAACGGCAGGCTCCAAATCGAGCGTCAGCAAAACCCCCGCTTTCCCGCTGACAGGCCGATACATTTCCGCCTCCCGCGCAAGCAGCCTTGCAATATCAACCGGAACCATCTGCAGCTTGGTTTCGCTGATGGTAATAAGCTCCATCAGCCGTGACGACAACAGCTTCAGGCGCTCTGCCTCAGTAAAAATGATATCTGCATAGTCCCTTCTTTCCTCGTCGGAAATATCCGGCTTTATCCGAAGCACATCTGCAAATCCCAAAATCGACGTCAGCGGCGTTTTCAATTCATGGGTCATATCCGCAATAAATTTTCTTCTGTTCTCCGAGACTTTTTCTATATAATCCGTATCGGTCTCAATATGCGCCGCCATTTCGTTCATGCGCTGCGACAGCTCGGAAAGCTCGTCGCTCCCCTTGTATGCAATTCGATAGCTGTAATCGCCGGCTGAAATTCTTTTCGTCGCCTCTTCCATTTTTTTTACAGGTCTTGTAATCCCAACCGACAGAATAAGCAGGAAAACGGAAATCGCCATAGATACCACGACTCCGTATGCCTGCACCGTCCGCACCTCTTCCTGAAACCGTTCAAGAAGCGGCTGCATGTTTTTCTCTATATTGATCTGCCAAAGCTCTCCTGATAGAAAGGCGGTGGTTTGAAGGTAAATAATCCCGTTCTCCTTCAGACAAATAAAATTGTCGTCTTTTCCTTCGTACGGATTTTCACGCAGCAGCCTGACAGATACCTCCGTGGTTTCATCGGTCATCTCACGGCATGATGACACAAGCAGCTCTTCCATGATGGCGGAAGACAAAAAATAACCGCGCTTCCGTTCTTCCAGCGTCCGCTCCAGTTCAGTCATTATTTTACTGCTGTCCGACATGACAGCTTCCTTCTGTGCCATGAGCTGCAAAGTATGGCTGCGGACAACAAGGCTCATTGCGATTACAAAAATGCCTGCCATCGTAAGCGCCGCAGAAGGTAAGAATATTTTTTGCCACAACCTCATATGCCTATCCCCGCACCAGTTTATAGCCGTACTTTGGGATGGAGAGCATTTTATCCCTTAAGTCCAGCTTCCGTCTGAGCTGTTGTACATGCGTATCGACTGTACGGGTTTCTCCCTGGTAATGGATGTCCCATAAATCAGCCAGAAGCCGCTCCCTCGATATGACGATATCCTGATATTTTATGAAATAACACAAAACCTCAAATTCCTTGGGCGAAACAGCGACAGGTTCTCCCTTCTTCAACACAATATGCCTTTCGGCATCCACTTCTATGTCACCGTAAACATACCTTATATTGTCCTTGCGGCAACGGCGCAATACCACTTCAACCCGCGCTAAAAGCTCCATTACTTCAAAAGGCTTTACAATATAATCCTCCGCTCCTGCCTTCAGCCCGCGGACCTTGTCCATCACATCCTGCATAGCCGTCAGAAAAATAATGGGTATGTTTTTTGATTTGATATGCTCCTGCACTTCAAACCCATCCATACCCGGAAGCATAATATCCAGAAGTATCAAATCAAAGCTCTGCTCCTCCAAAAGCTTCACGGCATCGCATCCGTTGTCGCAGACGACGCTTTTGTACTGTCCCATAAGCAGACAGGTCTGGATATACTTTGCTGCATTTTCATCGTCTTCCACAATCAATATGGTATCGCACTCATTGCGCATGTCTCCTGACTCCTTTGTACTCCTAAGCATCTGCCGCTCATATCCGGCATGGCAATATGATACTTCCATTTTTCTGAAAAGTAAACACAAAAAACTAATTCAGGCTCTCCAGCACCACCCCATGGGCAATTCCGGGTACAGTCTGCCCCTCGTTAAAACTGGTCTTACTCAAAAGCGCACCGGTGGGTACAAAGAGTACCTTCCTCCAGTTGCCCTCCGCAATCTGTTTTAAAATATAGGCAGACAGCGTGACTGCGCTGCAGCCGCAGCCGGAGCCGCCCGCATGGGTGTCCTGCGTGTCGGCATCATAAATTTCCATGCCGCAGTCCATATGCCTGTCGGAAATATCGTAGCCCTTATCACGCAGAAAATCGAGAAGTACACGCTGTCCCACGCTTCCCAAATCACCGGTGATGATTTTGTCGTATTCTTCCGGCTGACTGTTAAAGTCAATAAAATGAGCCGCAATAGTTGACGCTGCAGCCGGCGCCATACATGCTCCCATATTTAGAGAATCCTTCAGTCCGAAATCCACAATCTTCCCCACTGTCATTGCCGTAATCCGCGCTCTTGCGCCCGCTTCCTTCCTGTTTCCCAGCACAAATGCGCCGCTTCCCGTAACTGTCCATGACGCGGACAGGGGACGCTGGCTGCCATACCCCAATGGAAAACGGAACTCCTTTTCCGCACTGGCAAAATGACTGGAGGTGACACATACGACATTTTCTGCAAAACCGCCTGAAACCGCCATTGCACCGAGCGTCAGCGACTCCCCGCAGGTGGAGCAGGCGCCATAGACGCCGAGAAGCGGTATATTATAGTTCATAATGCCAAAGGACGTGGCTATGGATTGACCCAATAAGTCACCTGCAAAAATATAACGCATATCCTCCGGCTTTTTTCCCGCCTTCCCAAGCGCCATATAAACCGCATCCTTCTGCAGGCTGCTCTCCGCCTCTTCCCATGTCTTACAGCCGAACATGTCGTCCTCGCCCACCATGTCAAAAAGAAGTCCAAGGGGACCTTCGCCCTCTTTTTTGCCTACAATAGAGGCGCTGCCGTTGATGTATACTTCTTTTTTCAGCTTTACGCTCTGGCTTCCCGCCGTACACAAGTTATCCTCGCTCATACAAATCCTGCCTTTCCGCAGCCTGTTCCCGCTCAAATTGGCGCAGACGCACGCTGCTGTCTCCTGTATCCTTCCACAATCCGCCTGCCTTCTTTTTACAGGCGGGTACAGGATTAGTATGGCTTGCCTCACGCAAAAATATGCGCAAGCCGCAGGATGGCTTCCTTTAGTACCTCCTCGCTTAAATCCGCATAATTTAAAATAATAGTACTGTCGTACTCCGGTCTTTTTTCATGACAGAATTCCGACAGACATTCTACCTTCAGCCCCGCCTCTTTCGCCGCCCATTTTATCTGGGTATCGGTAAGCGTAGTATCTACTTTGACGAGCAGTCTGGTCCCCGCATCCTGTCCCTTAATTTCCGTCACCGGCAGGGAAGCTTCTTTGATATATTGCACAATCCTGTTTCTGTACTCTCTGTAATATTTCCGCATACGGTTGATATGGCGCTCAAAAAAGCCCTGTTTCAGAAAAGACGCCAGTGCATACTGCTCGAAGCTCGACACCGTATTGGAATAGTAGTTCATTTTCTGTACATACCTGTCCATCAGCTTTTCCGGCAGCACCATGTAGCTGATTCGCAGCGACGGCGTCAGCGTCTTACTGAAGGTATTTAAGTAAATAACCCTGTGATTGCAGTCCATACTCTGAATCGCCGGCGCAGGCTTCCCGAAATAGCGGAGCTCACAGTCATAATCGTCTTCAATAATGTACCTGTCCGGCTCCGCCTTCGCCCAAGACAAAAGCGCCTGCCTGCGTCCCACCGGCATGACAAAGCCCATGGGAAAATGGTAGCCCGGGGAGACATGCGCCACACTTGCGCCGCTTGCAAGGAGCGCATCTACACAAATTCCTTCCCCGTCCACAGGCACATACCGGAAGGGAACGCCGTTTCCTTCATAGAGTCTGGTAATTTTCCTGTACCCCGGGTCCTCCGCCGCATAGACGCCGTCCTTAGGCAAAAGCTCTAAAAGCCTTCCGTATAAATATTCCGTTCCCGCGCCGATTAAAATGCAGTCCGGCGACACCTGCATCCCACGGTTTCTGTACAGATATGCCGCAATCTCCTCCCTGAGCTCCTTTACCCCCTGAAAAGGCGCCGTCCGCAAAAGCTCCTTCTCCCGATAGCTTAAGGTCTCCCGCATCACCCTGCTCCACTGTGAAAAAGGAAATTTATCATAGACTGTATTGGAAGAAGTAAAGTCCGCAAACCATTTTTCCTCCGCATAACGCGCTTCTTCTGAAAATATCACAGAAGGCGGGCGGTTAATATGCTACACCTTTGACGCAAAATACCCTCTTTTTTCCTACGCTTACAGATAAACTTCCGGCAGACGCTTCGCGTCTACATTCTCCA
>CAMWUP010000065.1 GCA_947177465.1 uncultured Lachnospiraceae bacterium | reverse complement strand
TTACAATATAGTTGGTGGCAATGGCAATGTGTCCGTTCCTGCCAAGGTAGGGCTTCTTCATTACTTCCAGTGCCTTTCCTGCAAATACGGAGCTGCCGCCGACTTTCGCAGGCATACCAAAGATAAATGCAAATCTTCTTGCTGCCTTCTCTGCTTCTTCCTCATTTTCAGCGTTTACACCCACATGTGCAAGCTCAAAGCCCAGCATAGTCTGTACCGCTTCTCTGGTAAGCTGTTCAATCTTGTCCCACTCTCCCGCGTTAATCAAATCCCCGGGAACCATCCAGGAACCGCCGCAGGCAATAATCTTATTGAAATCAAGATAAGAGGTCAGATTCTTTGCATTGATGCCGCCTGTGGGCATAAATTTCATATTCACATAGGGCGCAGCCATCGCCTTGATTTTGGCGAGTCCGCCGGACTGCTCCGCAGGGAAGAATTTTACCACGTCAAGTCCCAGCTCGATTGCCTGCTCAATGTCGGAAGGGCTTGAAGTGCCGGGCGTGATGGGAATATTTTTCTCGATACAATATTTTACTGTGTTCGGGTTTAAGCCGGGGCTCACAATAAACTGCGCGCCTGCCTCCGCCGCCGCATCCACCTGTTCTGCATTGAGCACGGTGCCTGCACCCACGCACATATCGGGAAAATTCTCCGTCATCGCTTTGATTGCGCCTGCTGCCGCATCGGTACGGAAAGTAACCTCCGCACAAGGAAGCCCGCCGTTACAGAGCGCCTTCGCAAGAGGAACCGCGTCCTCCACCCTGTCAATCTTTACCACGGGCACAATGCCGATTTTGCTGATTTTTTCTAAAACTGCATTCATGACAATCTCCTATCTGCCACTTTGGGCTTTTCATTGCAGACAAGCCGGATGTCCGCTTACGCGCCTCCGGCTGCCGCTTATTTTTATGCTAAAACTTCCTTTACTGCCGCCGCTATCTTATCGCATTTGCAGTCTGCGAAGAAATACTCGGCAAACTTCTCCCCTGACAGCGCGCCCTTTACAAGCTCTCTGTCCAGATTTTGTAAGATGGTCACCATGTCAGCATGCGTAACCTCCTTGACAGCGTCCAGAATCTTTTTGTTGCGCTGCTCCGGCTCCACGCGTTCCTTCGGATAGCCGCCGCCCCCGGGCGTACAGAATAATTTTTCAAAAATATATTCCAAATTCAGCTCTCCGCCCCAGCCAAAATTCTCAGCAAAGGGAAGCGCCACGCAGTTGCCGTCATTGACCTGTGAGAACAGGTACGCATCGAGCGGTGATTCAATATGTCCGCAAAGCACCTTCGGGAAGGAGTTGCACGCCAGCATAGCGCCCTCTCCGGTGCCGCATCCGGTAATCACATAATCCGCTGCACCCGAATTTAAAAGCACCGCCGCCAGTATGCCGTTCTGCACATAGGTCAGGGAATGGGCATCCTCCGCGGAATACATCCCGTAGTTGACCACCTCATGTCCCATCGGCTCCACTACCTTCTTCAAAGTCTCATACACCAGCCCATTCTTAGCCGCCTGACTGTTCTCGTTAATTAATGCAATTTTCATTTCTTGCTCCTTTTATGTCTACAACCATTGCGAAACATGACTTATTCCGGCTGCTTTCCAATATAAGCCAGAATACCGCCATCTACATAGAGAATGTGTCCGTTTACTGCATTGGAAGCCTCGGAAGCCAGGAACACAGCGGGACCGGTCAGTTCTTCTGCCTTTAACCAGCGGTTTGCAGGTGTTTTTGCGCAGATGAACTGGTCGAAGGGATGTCTGCTGCCGTCCGGCTGAATCTCACGCAGAGGTGCGGTCTGCGGCGTCTCAATATAACCGGGTCCGAGACCGTTACACTGAATGTTATACTGTCCGTATTCAGAGCAGATATTCCTTGTCAGCATCTTTAAACCGCCCTTTGCCGCCGCATAAGCGGATACCGTCTCACGTCCCAGCTCGGACATCATGGAGCAGATGTTGATAATTTTGCCGTGACCCTTCTGAATCATGGAAGGAATAACAGCCTTGGATACAATAAACGGCGCATTTAAATCAACGTCGATAACCTGTCTGAACTGCTCTGCCGTCATCTCTGTCATAGGGATACGCTTGATGATACCGGCATTGTTTACCAGAATATCAATCACACCGACTTCCTTCTCAATCTGTGCGACCATGGCATTTACCGCTTCTTCATTCGTAACGTCACATACATAACCATGTGCCTTGATGCCCTTTTCCTCATATGCGGCAATTCCCTTGTCCACCAGCTCCTGCTTGATGTCGTTAAAGCAGATGGTAGCGCCTGCCTCAGCATATGCGGAAGCGATGGCAAAACCAATGCCATAGGACGCCCCTGTTACCAACGCAACTTTGCCTTCCAAACTGAAATTCGTGTACTCGCTCATTTTTCTTCTCCTTCTCTTTTTTATCATGTTATCAAGTAATTGCAAAACTCCGATTTGCCAATTGAGAATTGTGCACATTGTATATTCCATAAGCAGACCCTTGTTTACCGTCGGTACTTAGCTGCCGTATTTTGGCAGCTTACGTACCGCTACGGTAAGCTCGGAGCGAAAGCGCGTCTGCGTTGGAACATACAATGTGCACAATGACAACGGTATAGTCACTGTGCTTCGCAATTACCTTTTAGTTACATTAAATCCTTCATCGCAACGCCGTCCATATCGTCAAAGTCCTGATTCTCTCCGACCATACCCCAGATAAAGGTATAGGCTCTGGAACCACATCCTGAGTGAATGGACCAGCTCGGGGAAATAACCGCCTCTTCGTTGCGCATCACAATATGCCTTGTCTCATTCGGCTCTCCCATATAATGCATCACAAAGGCATCTTCTGGCATCTCAAAGTAGAGGTATACCTCCATACGCCTGTCGTGTGTATGGCAGGGCATTGTATTCCAGACGCTTCCTGGCTCCAGCTTCGTCATGCCCATTTCCAACTGGCAGCTTTCTACCTGTCCGGGCAGGATGTATTTGCAGATAACCCTGTGGTTGGCATCCTCTAAGCTTCCCAGTTCAACCTTATTTTCATTCTTTACAATGACAACTCCCTCTTCAGGCTCTCCCTCCGGTTTAATCAGCACCGTGGGACAGGTTCTGTGTGCCGGAGCACTGTTTAAATAGAACTTAGCCGGATTTCCTCCGTCTTCACTGGCAAAGATAATTTCCTTAGAGCCCATGCCAATATACATGGCTTCCTTAAATCCTACCTTGTAAGCCCTTCCATCTACTGTGATGGTTCCGGCACCGCCAATGTTGATGACTCCCAGCTCTCTTCTCTGGCAGAAGTACTCCGCACGAAGCTCGTCTCCTGCTGTCAGCACAAGAGGCTCCACGGGTACCGCCGCTCCCGTAATAATTCTGTCAATGTGGCTGTATACCAGCTTAATCTCGCCCGGGACAAACAGATTCTGAATCAGAAATTCCTCCCGCAGACGCTCCGTGGTATAATGCTTTACATCTCTGGGTGATACTGCTGTTCTCAGTTCCACGCCTGCCTACACTCCTTTCTTTTTGGCAGCCAAGCTGCCCTTTTTGATAATTTCTCATGTAAGTGCTTACATTATAGCATAATCTTCCATCAAATACCATACCTTTTCTGCGGTTTTTATGCTATTTGTACAGAAAACCTTACCGCACCGCTTAATGATATTATACATGACCGAATTATCTCATTCTATTCAAATATTGGTCAAAATATTGCATATATTGAACACTTGAACTATAATAAAATAAAAGAAACGCTACAGAATTTTTCAGAAAGGACGCACCATGGAAGAACTGACCTCCTGCAGGCAGGCAATCGAAAACTGTCTTGCCACACACACCTTTTCCATTGCACATCTCTACAAAGAAGAAAAAGCCATGGACATGCATATCCATGACTGCTATGAGTTGTACTACTCCATTTCCGGCGGCAGGCAGTTTTTGATAGACAACCGCTTTTACAGCATTGCCCCCGGGGACCTTTTCATCATCAACCAGTACGAAAGCCACAAGCTGACGCAGATAGACAGCTGTGTCCATGAGCGCATCGTGCTTTCCATACACCCAGAATACCTGAAATCACTCTCCAGTGCCGAAACTGATTTGGACTACTGTTTTTCCTACCGACAGAGCAGAGTGACACACAAGCTTTCTCTGAGCAGGGTGCATCAGAAACGGTTTTTATATTTTATTGACAAAATGATTTCTGCCAAAGGTTATGCACATGATATTATCGAGCAGGCTGCCTTTATGGAGCTGATTGTCATGATTAATTCCCTGTTTAAGACTTCCTGTCACAAACAGACAGCGCAAACGCCTGATAAGGAAGCGGCAGGCTATAAATACAATCATCAGGTTGACGACATTCTTTCCTATATCAACCGCAATATCGCAACCCCCATCACGATTGATACGCTGGCAGGCGAATTCTTTTTAAGCGAATCCTACATATGCCGTATCTTCAAGTCGGCAACAGGCACAACCATAAATAAATATATTACCGCCAGACGAATCAGTATTGCCAAAGCGCTTTTAAACGAAGGCGCAAGTGTCAATGAAGCCTTTGAAAAAAGCGGCTTCTCCGACTACAGTAATTTTTTCAAGGCATTTACAAAGGCTGTGGGCATTTCCCCCAAAAAGTACGCGGGCTTAAGCGTAAGCTGACGGCGGCGCATAAAAGTCCCCTTATATCGTAAATACCATTTCTCTGTTATGAAAGCTGTTATAAAAGTCGGCGCTGCTATATTTACGGCTCTTCATTCCCTCTGCAAAGTACAGCAGACTTTCGACTCCTATGGCAGCTCCCTTTATACCAGAATTGGCTGTGGAAATATACTCTAACTGTTTTTCAAACCCGCCCTTAAGGTAAGAGGTTATGAATAAGAATGTATATACTGTCACTCCCGAATCAAAGTTTTCCCACCACTTATTAGGATTAAGGGCGGTAGAACGCAGCATATTTTCATTGATGTACCGGCACATTTCGTCTGCACTGCCGCGGTTAATAGAAAATCCGTCTTTATATGACTTGTTGTCAATGATTGTTCCGTTTGCACCATAAGAGACAATCGCATCCGGTCTGTTTGCGTCGCCTAATCTCATGCCGTGAAAGGACAACTCATTTGTAAATAAATCTGCCGTCTGTATTTCAAACTCACGGGCGTCTGCATTTTTCTTTGTTCTTGATGCAGCATCGCTGTACGCAAGGTCAATCAGAATAAGGTATTTATGGTCAAGATGTGTAAGCATCCTCCGAACTCTGTCAATAATATCATTCACATCATCTTTGACGCATGTGGAACGTGGAGGCAATTCTAAACGCTCAATTTTATCAAGCAGTCTATATTTATCTCCTCGCCGCGCAATTTCAATACCAATAGACCTTAAACCGTCTATATGGTCCTTTATCGCCGCTGTATCTATCTCCAAATCATACCCTTTCAATGCATTTTGTAATTGCGCCAATGTCTTTTCTGTTGTAGAAAAAGCTTTGAGAATACAAGCCCGCTGATACCTTAGATAATCCGCGCCATGCGCCTTATTAGATGCCAGCATTTCAAACATTACAATCCTCGGCAGTCTTGGTTTGCTTGAATTACCTCTTGCTTTTTCAATCGCTTTTTCTCCGGCACGCGTAATGGAATATTTTTGTAATGCCGCCGTGTATGTGTTTCCTCTGTATGTTCCTGTTACATCTTCATTTGACGACACAATCCATCCCATCTGGGCGCACCAGCTTGCAATTCCTCTTGCGTATTTGTCTGAATCGCCTTCATCATTACTCCTGACTGCCGATTTTTCAGCAGATGTTACAGCCTCGCAATAATCGCATAAATAAACCTCCTGCGGAATGGAGGTAAATCCCATCTCACCTTTAAATCCAAGACGGCTGCCTAACTCAAATTTTGTCTGTTTCTCATTTTCTTGTAAGAGAGTCAGAATCCTTATGACGGGAGGATAAGATAATAATGCCTTAGATAGTGCCGCTTTTTCTTCGCCAGAACCGTCCGCCGCATTTGCCAGCTCCATTCCCAGCGGCGTAATTCTACATTTGTCATCTGCGCTTATATATTCAATAAGACCACAGGAAATAGCCCACCGCAAATATCCTTCCGCAGACCAGTCATCCGTATATGGCTTTTTTAAAGTTTCTGTGATTCCTGCCGCATCTATGTAAGTTTTATTTTGCTGCGCATCTATGACCGCCTGAATGATGCCGGTACAAAGTGCATCTTTTCTACTTTTGGAACCGGAACCTTTTCCTTTTAGCGTGCTATAATCAATTTCAATGATTGGCTTTGATAATTCTGCTATAAAGAGAGCATAATCCGCATTACTAATCAGCTCAAACCGAAGTAACAATGGCAGCCTTGTTCCTGTCAGCCAACGATTTTCCGCAGAGCCCGATTGAAAAATGCTTACCACCTTCTTCAACTTTTTTAAATCACCCGGATTTTGAACCCAGCCAAAAGTTCTCCTAACCGCCATAATAACCTCCTTTAATAGTTTGTTATCAAAACTTCTCTTGTTACCTGCTCCGTATTTTGCGCATGATAGTTACTATTGTTGTAATTATAATGAATCCTGTGGGTATGATACTGCCTTTTCCATCTGATAAGCTCAGAATTGCGATTTCCTTTGTGTTCTGTCACATTTGACAGCGCAAATTTAGCCCCCTGTCTGTCCAGCCTGTCCAGCAAATCAAACAAGTACAAATCATCCTCTAATGACCACCCCTCAAATCCTCTTCTTCCGTCATTATAGCTTGCCGTCGTAATACGATAAGGCGGGTCCGCATAAAGAAAATCTCCCTGTCCCAGAAACTGCAAATCTAAATCGTGGAAATTATCACTTGAAAACCTTATATTTCCAAGCTTTTCATGAAATACAATCAGATTTTCACGCATTCTCGGATTAAAACTGCTCCTATCGCGTCCAAAAGGATTGTTAAACTCCCTGCTGCTGTTAAAACGAAACTGATAATTAAAAGAGTAGCAGACCAGTACATATAACTCTATAGGGCTGCGCTGTTCAACCGGAATTGCATTATAATGACTTCTGAAAGCAAGATATCCCTCTTCATTTGTCATATTTAAATTCCACCGGGTAATAATACCGTCAATTGTATCCAGAAGTGCTTCTATTGTCATATTCTGAAATGCTCTGTATATATCTATCACAAAAAAATTGATATCATTTGCAAATATCCGGTTTGCCGTAATATTGGTACATACATCACACCCGCCTGCAAATAAATCATACATGGTATGGATTCCGGATGGAAAAAACTTCATAATTTTAGGAAGCATTTTATATTTGCCCCCAATATAATTCAGAGGTGATTTGTCATATGACATGTAATTCCTCCTTTATTTTTCAAAAAAGTATAACTGCTCCATGACGTCTCTTTGCGTCGTTGTGGCATTATTATATCTTCTATAATCCATTTCATGAAGGCGGAAAGAATGATTCACCGCATATTCCTGACAGATAGCAGAAAGTCTTTCTGTAGGTAAAAGCCCTTCATTATTGTAGCTGATTAAAACATACCTGACATTTGCCGCTTCAATCATTCTTCTAAATGCACTCTCCACATCCCTGACAGTACAAAAGTCTGATTTTTGCTGCCCGTACTCCCGCATACCGGTCACCCCATGAATAACCGGATTATCATATCTGGCTATTGTCTCAAGCACGTGATAATTCGGCAGATATTGTCTGGCATTGTATGGCGGGTCTGCATAGAGAAGATCTCCGGCTATAACAGGAAGCAGGGCATCACAATTCTGATTATAAAAGACTGCCGTACCTCCATTGTTGATTAATTCAGGCGCTCTCAGTAACAGTCGGTTATTTGTCCTCGCATCCCAGTGCTTCAGATAAGCGCCATATACGCCTGCTATATTACTGACATAAGGAACCGCTGCAATTAACGCCGCAAGCAGATAATAATATTCATCCTCATTTATGAGATTATTTTTTTTCCATTCCTCAATCGTGATTCTGATAATATCTATCTTGACTGCATTTTCATTCTGAAAATACATTCTATTACAGTCATCATGGGGTGAATAATGTTGATAGATATAGCAGTCGGCAAGTACAATATCTGTATTTTCAATCGTCAGATTATTCAGATATTCTATTGGATTCTCTATATCCAGATTTCCAAAAGCGGGAAAATGATTTAACGCAGTATTTCCTCTGCTTAACACATACGAGAAATACATAATATCGTTTCCTATGACATTATAGTTATTTTGCTTTAGATATGAAGAAACAACGCCGCTTCCGGAGAAAATATCAATTACCGTTCTTACATTAACTGTTGAGCTTGCAATGACATTTTGAATATCCGGCAATAAATTGGACTTTCCTCCAATAAATCTCATTCGTAACACCTCTTTTATCCAGAAGATTTTTGTGTTGCCTCTATAACGCTAATTGTAAAATGGCATAGCCGGAGCAATTCCAACTATGCCGTTTATTCACGACAGCAGAATCCTGACGGAGCGTGGATTCTGTACATATCATTTCCCCTAAGAAAACAGCTTACGCTTCCACCTTGGGAAGTCCGTCGAAGCCCTTCTGCAAATCTGCGTCCGTAGGGATGTAATCGGACATTTCCCCGTCGTTGTACTTCTGGTATGCCACCATATCAAAGTAGCCGGTTCCGGTAAGACCAAACACGATGGTCTTTTCCTCTCCCGTCTCCTTGCACTTCATCGCCTCATCGATTGCCACACGGATGGCATGACTGCTCTCCGGAGCGGGCAGAATACCCTCAATTCTCGCAAATTTCTGTGCAGCCTCAAACACACTTGTCTGCTCTACTGCTACCGCTTCCATCAGCCCGTCATGATAGAGCTGGGACAGGGTGGAACTCATGCCGTGGTAGCGAAGCCCTCCCGCATGACTGGCGGAAGGAATAAAGCCGCTGCCCAGTGTATACAT